>CAISDR010000039.1 GCA_903884125.1 uncultured bacterium | reverse complement strand
TTAGGTTGTCAACAATAAATCGCCATTTTGTCTACTTGATTTGTTGGCAAATTTTGTCATACTGGCCCCATGACAAATCATCTACTTGCCTGGCGCGACCAATGCGGGCTTACCCTCCAGCAGGTTGCGGATATGATCGGCACTGACAAAACCCAGATTTCCAAACTGGAACATGGTCACCGACGCCTGACCGAAGGCTGGCTCAACCGCTTGGCTGTAGCCTATGGCTGCCAGGCACGCGATCTGTTGGGGCCGCCGACGGACACACCACAACGCCCCCGCGCCCAGCCAACAACATCAACTGCAACATTGCCAAAAGGCGCGTTTAGTGTGGACATGGGCATGCGTGATCTGCCGATCCGTGGCCTTACCGAGGGCGGCGACGGCCATTATGCGTTCGACCCCGATCCCATCGAATGGTGCTATCGTCCCGCGGCGTTGAATGGTGTGCGCGATGCATTTGCGCTTTATGTTACCGGAACATCGATGGAAGATGTGCTGATGGAGGGAACATTGGTAATGGTTCACCCATCCCAACCCCCGCGCCCAATGGATCTGGTGGTGGTGGAAAAGACCGATGGCAGTGTTTTTGTAAAGCGCCTGCTGCGCCGAAGCGAACAGTCAATCCAACTGCGCCGTTATAATCCGCCATTGGATTACGACATCCCTCGAAGTCTGGTCAAAGCCATGTTCCGCGTCGTGGCCACGCAATTGCCATGAGTGAAGGTCAGATCATCCCGACTGTCGTATTTGATCTTGATGGAACGCTGGTTGATACAGCACCCGACCTGATTGGTGCATTAAACCACGTCCTGAATTTGGAAGGGCGAGCTTCCCTGCCCCTGCAGGATGTGCGTAAAGTTGTAGGTCAGGGGGCGGCTGCCATGATCGAGCGCGGCATGGCGCTGACCGGCGGCATGCCAAAATCCGCTGATCCCAAAAAACTCTATGCAAGGTTTTTGGATTTTTACGGGTCGAACCTATCGCGCCAAAGTACGCCATTTGATGGTGTTATCGCCTGTCTTGATCATTTCGATACTCTGGGATACCGGCTGGCTGTGTGTACCAACAAGCCAGCAGCCCTAGCCCGCCAGCTATTGGCCAATCTGGGCCTGGATCGTTATTTCCATGCTGTATTGGGTGGCGATAGTCTGGGCGTTCGCAAGCCGGATCCAACCCATCTTATTGAAACAATTCGCCAGGCTGGCGGCCACCCGGCCTATGCGGTCATGGTCGGTGACAGCCCCCCTGATGTAGACGCCGCGAAAGCGGCACTGGTTCCGGTCGTCGCTGTAAGTTTTGGATATAGTCTGGTATCGCCGGTTGATCTTGGCGCCCACAGGCTGATCGATCATTTCGACCAATTACCGGATGCCGTTTGCGACCTGCTGGCTGATGATTGCACCCCCAACTAATTGGCACCTACCATGTCATTTGTATTGGCATCGGCCGTTTCTTTGCATATTGTAAAACGATTGCTATCGGAACACGGGAAGATACCGGAGATGACAAAACTGAATACAACAATTGGCAAGCTGATGGCCGGCGCAGCTTTGGCATTGACGCTGGGAACCAGCAGCCAGGCGGCACCGAATCCTTCCCAGACATGCGCTGCCGGTCTGTCGCCAGAAGCCAAGCTGGTTTTCGATGCGGTGGCCCCATTATTGCCTGCAACTGACCTGCCTGATCTGATCCGTGACCATACCCGCGCCTTGGTGATGGCTG
>CAISDR010000038.1 GCA_903884125.1 uncultured bacterium | reverse complement strand
CGATGATAAAAACCGGGCCCTTGCGAACGACGATCGTCTGTAGGAATTGCGAAAGGTCATGGCTGTCATTGTCTGTGGCTGTTGAATGCATCCTGTCCCGGTCGGGGAAATAGCGGTCTGATCCACCCTGTCCAATCCAGTCCATAATCCAGACCGAATTTCCCTGTTCGGATAATTGTCTGGCAACCTCAAAATATTTTTCGGCAAACTCAGTATAGCCTTCGGCGATGATCACCGTTGCCTTTGGTTCTCCGACTGCAGGCAGGCTGCCCCATCGAATGGCCATGTTCTGTCGGTTCTTGAATGTTCCCCACTGAAATCCTGGTGGTTCCTGAAACCTGGCATCTTTAAGAATTTCGACAACCGGCGCAGCGATTGCAATACCGGCAAAATTAATGGCAATAGCCATCACGGCAAGCCGCACGAGGCTCGGCGTATTTCGAAAAATTTTTCTAAAGTACATTTCGGATTCTTATTCCAGTCGGCTAGCCGGGTACAAATGCTATGCGCAGCGTGTTGGTCATGCCCGGGGTGCCAAAGGGGACGCCAGCGGTGACGACAATCTGATCGCCGGGTTTTGCCACACCCTGTTCCAGCGCACAAAGCGCAGCACGGTCCGACATTTCCTGAAAATCATGAACATCTTCTACTCTTACGCAGTGCAGGCCCCAGACCAGACAAAGGCGTCGTGCCGTATCTTCGCGCGGGGTAAGCGCCAGAATGGGCATAAGCGGACGTTCGCGCGCTGCGCGCATCGCCGTTGAACCGGATGTTGTAAAGGTGACGATGCAGGCTGCATTCAGCGTTTCAGCAACCTGACGGGCGGCCGCGGAAATCGCATCTGCTGTTGTATGTTCTATTTCAATATCAGTCTGATGCACCAGCTTGTTGAACAGGCTCTCGTGCTCGACGCCTTCTGCGATCCGGTTCATCATGGCAACCGCCTCCACCGGATAATCACCGGCCGCACTTTCCGCTGACAACATGATCGCATCGGCACCATCAAAAACTGCAGTAGCAACGTCTGAAACCTCTGCGCGGGTTGGCGTTGGTGCGGTGATCATGCTTTCCAGCATCTGGGTCGCGACCACCACTGGCTTGCCAGCTAGTCTGCCCGCAGCGATGATCCGCTTTTGAATGGCAGGCACGCGTTCCAGCGGCATCTCGACGCCCAGGTCCCCGCGGGCAACCATCAGACCATCAGATACGTCAAGAATTTCGTCCAGACGATCAACGGCAGCAGGCTTCTCGATCTTGGCCATGACACCGGCGCGTCCACGCACAATTTTCTTTGCTTCCAGAATATCTTCTGGCCGCTGGACAAAGGACAGCGCGACCCAGTCAACGCCCACATCCATAACGGCGTCCAGATCTGAACGGTCTTTGGCGCTCAGGGCGGCCAAAGGCAAAACCGTATCGGGAACATTGACCCCCTTGCGTTCCTTTAAAAGGCCGCCAACCTGAATTTCAGTTTCCACAAAATCTTTCCCGGCCTTGGTGACGATCAATCTGATTTTGCCATCATCCAGCAGCAGCGTTCGCCCCTTGGCCAGTGCGGCGAAAATTTCACGATGGGGCAGGGGCGCACGGTCACCACTGCCGGGGCTTGGGTCCATATCCAGCCGCAGCCGCTGACCAGCAATCAGATTGATGGGTGCCGCCAGGGCACCAATACGCAGTTTCGGTCCCTGAAGGTCGGCCAGAATTCCAATCGGCCGACCGATTTCCTTTTCTATCGCCCGGATGGTGGCGTGGCGTCGACGCATGTCATCCTTGCCGCCATGGCTCATATTCAGACGGAACACGTCAGCGCCGTTATCGACCAGCGCGCGGATAATTTCAGGGCTGCTGGACGCTGGCCCCAAGGTTGCCAGGACCTTTACGTTTCTTTGCCGACGCACAGGCATCCCCTTTGCAAAATTATTGTTAGGCTCAGCCTAACCGATCCCATTCGATTAGAACACCTGTGTCAACTTCCCGCGATTGATATTGAGTCCTTAACAGCAGTGCCTTCTCAATATCCAATTGGGACATGGCCCAGATGCTCATGCCACGCACCAGCGCAGACAGATCTGTCAGCAGCGATTCAATGGCAGGGATCAGATTGCAATCGGCACTGTTTCCAGCCGCAACCAGCACGTTCCTGACAAAACGATCCCTGCCGATCCGCTTTACCGGTGATCGGGCGAAGCGGGCCCTGAATCCGGTATCATCCAGTGCAAGCAGGGTGGCCAGGCTGCCGTCAGGCTGGCCCGTAAATCCCGGTTCGCTGGTTGGCACCGCGAACTTGTTCCAAGGGCATACGGCCAGACAATCATCACAACCATAAATGCGATTGCCCATTGGTTTGCGGAATTCCAGATCAATCTGGGATTTGTGCTCAATCGTCAGATATGAAATGCAGCGGCGCGCATCCAGCTGATAGGGGGCAGGAAATGCCATGGTCGGGCAGATATCCAGACAGGCCGAGCAATTACCGCAATGGTCGTTCTCGGCCGGGGTCACGTCCAATTCCAGATCGCAGAGAATAACCGACAGAAACAGCCAGGAGCCAAATTTCCGGCTCACCAGATTGGTATGTTTGCCCTGCCATCCCAGACCAGCCTTCGCACCCAACGGTTTTTCCATCAAGGGGGCGGTATCCACAAATACTTTCAGCGCACATCCGGTCTGATCGGCAAGCCAGCCGCCCAGTTTTTTCAGCCGCTTTTTAATCAGGTCGTGATAGTCGACCCCCCGGGCATAGGCAGAAATAATGCCTTTGTCATGAACATCCAGTTGCGCCAGAGGATCGTAATCCGGGCCGTAATTGATACCCAGCACGATGGCGCTGCGGGCGTCGGTCCAAAGTGCATTCGGATGGGTCCGGCGTTCAACATGGGCTTGCATCCAGCCCATATCGCCATGAAAACCTTTTGCCAGAAATTCCGCCAGTCTCTCGCTGAGATCG
>CAISDR010000037.1 GCA_903884125.1 uncultured bacterium | reverse complement strand
GGGATCAGTGGCGCTGGACGGTGTGTCACTGACGGTGAATGAAGTCCAGGATGATGTCTTTGGCGTGAATATAATTCCGCATACGCAAGTGATGACCAATGTCGGGTCCTGGGCTGTGGGCACCCGTCTCAATGTGGAGATTGACATGATGGCCCGTTATGTAGCCCGTCTGGTGACACGATGAGTGTAACCAATATAGCACTGTCTCCGATTGAAGAGATTATTGCCGACGCCCGTGCGGGCAAGATGTTCATTCTGGTGGATGCCGAAGATCGCGAAAACGAAGGTGATCTTGTTATTCCCGCGAATTTTGCTGATGCTGCCGCCATCAATTTTATGGCACGGTTTGGTCGGGGCCTGATCTGTCTGGCCATGACGCACGAGCGGGTGCGCACACTGGACCTGCCGCTGATGTCAGCCAATAACGGCACCCGGCATTCGACGGCGTTCACAGTCTCTATTGAAGCGCGTGAAGGGGTTACGACAGGTATTTCCGCCCATGATCGGGCACGCACGATTGCAGTTGCAATCGACCCGGATAAATCCCGCCACGATATTGTGACACCGGGCCATGTGTTTCCATTGATGGCACGCGATGGCGGTGTGCTGGTGCGTGCCGGACACACTGAAGCTGCTGTCGATATTGCCAGGCTTGCCGGATTGCGCCCGGCAGGTGTGATCTGTGAAATCATGAAGGACGACGGTACCATGGCACGTCTGCCGGACCTGATGCCGTTTGCTGCCGAGCATGGTTTGAAAGTCGGCACAATTGCCGATCTGATCGCCTATCGTCGCCGTCATGACCGCATTATCCGTCGTGCGCTGGAACGGCCATTGCACACCGCACATGGTCAGTTCGATCTGAAACTGTTTATCAACACGGTTGAATATGCCGAGCATGTGGCGCTGGTCAAAGGTGACCTTTCGGGGCCGGAACCGGTTCTGGTCCGCATGCACGCGGTCAATCTGTTTGATGATTTACTGGCAGGTGATGGCGGGCGCGCCGGACTTCTACCCGCAGCGATGATGGCAATTGAAAAGGCGGGCCGTGGTGTCATCGTGCTTATCCGCGATACACGTGCGACCGTGATTTCGGATTTGCTGATGCGTGATGGTGATCCAAGCCAGCGTCAGGCGCATGCCTTGCGCGATTATGGTGTCGGCGCCCAAATCCTGATCGATCTGGGCATTCACGATCTAATTTTGCTATCGAATACAAAGGGGCGCACAATCATCGGACTTGAAGGTTACGGCCTTAATATTGTGGGCCAGCAGCCTATAGAAATGCCAAAATAAATGCGCAAGCCAGCAACGAAATCGATCGAAAAAAGTAAACTCGTAAAACCTGCCGCCGACAGGCTCAAAGCGCATCTGCTTATTGTCGAAGCCCGATTTTACGACGATGTCGGGGACCTTATGGTTCAGGGCGCCATCGCTGCCATCGAAGCCGCCGGTTGCACCTATGAACGCGTGTCGATACCAGGTGCACTCGAAGCACCGGCCGCCATCCGAATTGCCGCCAGCAGCGGTCGGTTTGATGGCTTCGTGGCACTTGGCTGCGTCATCCGGGGCGAAACCTAT
>CAISDR010000036.1 GCA_903884125.1 uncultured bacterium | reverse complement strand
GTGTCCTTCGCCCCCCGCTCCGATCGACGTGCCCGGCGCGCCCCGTTCGTCGGACTCCTCCTTACCATCTTCGTCACCCTTTTCGTTGCCGCCGCATGTTCGGGTGGCTCCGGCAGTGCATCGACCACCTCGTCCACAACACCGACACCCACGGTTCCCGCCAAGGCGGTCGATGGGGGCACGCTGAGCATCGCAGTGCCGAACCATCCGATCATTGCCGCACCAATGCCCGAGGTTATGTGATCGTAGCCCGGTGCAATATCCGTGGTCAGCGGCCCGAGGGTATAAAATGGTGCCTCGTGACAGATCTTCAGCTGCTTTTCCATGTTCTGTTTGATTTTGTGCATGGGCACGTGCCCCGGCCCTTCAATCATCACCTGACAATCCTGATCCCAGGCGATTTTCGTCAACTCGCCCAATGTCTCCAGTTCGGCAAACTGTGCCGCATCATTGGCATCATGAATGGAACCGGGGCGCAGGCCATCGCCAAGACTGAACGACACGTCATAGGCGCGCATGATTTCGCAGATTTCGGCAAAATGGGTGTAGAGAAAACTTTCCTGATGATGCGACAGGCACCATTTCGCCATGATCGAGCCACCGCGGCTGACTATGCCGGTCATGCGTTTGGCGGTAAGCGGAATATAGGCCAGCCGGACACCGGCATGGATGGTGAAATAATCAACGCCCTGTTCGGCCTGTTCGATCAGCGTGTCGCGGAAAATATCCCAGGTCAGTTCCTCGGCCTTGCCACCAACTTTTTCCAAAGCCTGATAGATTGGTACCGTGCCGATGGGCACAGGTGAATTGCGGATGATCCATTCACGCGTGGTGTGAATATTGCGTCCGGTGGACAGGTCCATCACAGTATCCGCACCCCAGCGTGTGGCCCAGACCATTTTTTCAACCTCTTCAGCGATGGAGGAGGCAACAGCCGAATTGCCGATATTGGCATTGATCTTGACCAGGAAATTGCGCCCGATTGCCATGGGTTCGGCTTCGGGGTGATTGATATTGGCCGGGATGATCGCACGCCCACGGGCAATTTCATCGCGCACGAATTCTGCTGTGACATGATCGGGAATTTCCGCCCCGAAACTGTCGCCATCACGTACGGCATCCAGCGCTGCAGCCCGTCCAATATTTTCACGCACGGCAACATATTCCATTTCGGGCGTAATAATCCCGCGCCGGGCATAGGCCATCTGGGTGACTGCATGGCCAGCCTTTGCCCGCAGGGGTTTGCGGGCAAGGCCGGGAAAGACATCCATATTGGCTGCCTCGCCCGGCCTTGCACCATTATCCTCCGGACGAACAGTGCGCCCCTCATAGGATTCAACATCATTGCGCGCGCTGATCCAGCCCGCGCGCAGCGGCGCTATGCCAGTGGCAATATCAATATACGCGTTCGGATCGGTATAGGGTCCGGAGGCATCATAGACCCGAACAGGCGGTTCGCCGCCGCTCAGCTCGATTTCGCGCATGCCGACCGCCACACCGGAAATGCTGGGGCTTGAGACATAAATCTTGCGCGATGCGGGCAACGGGCCGGTTGAGATTTTGACATCATGGGGCAGGGCATTCGGGTCGGTCATGGCAGCACTCCGCGCAATCAATGGGGCCGGGCATGTCAGGCAGCGGATGTCAGGGCTGAACGGGAATCGCCGCTGGTGCCTGCCGTCCCTCCGCCGGTGTGACCCGGATCAGGTTCAAAGGGTCGATCAGGCGGAACATAAGGTCCCATGATCCTCTCAGCCCCTCTATCGGGGCTCCCCTCGCGAGGATCATGATTAGGCCGGGCGGGGGTCGGAGTCAAACGGGGCACGGGTTGCCTATTTCGGCGCCGCGCCTCCTGCGGCCTTTGCGATCAGTTCGCTCAGTTGCGGCTGGATTTCGTTGGGTACTGCAAGGGAGAGTTGATAATGGGCAATCCTGAACCTGTCTCGGTCGCGTCGGATCACGCCTGATGCCTGACACAGACCAAGTCGGCTTTCGAGCTGTTCATCAAACCAGATCACTGATTTATCCGCGTTGAAATAGACGTGCCGGTTGATGGCATGAAAGGTCCAGGCTGACGGTCTGGCGAAATAGGGCCGCGCCCATTCCAGAAATGCTGCCCTGTCCCATCTTTCGGTCCTGTCCGTACCGATAAAAATCCCATCTTCAGCGATCTTGTCGAAATAGGCCAGGCGGGCATGGGCGGCATCATCATGCCAGCTGTCGATAAAGCTGGCGACCTTTGCCCGGAACGCAATGTCGGCGTATTCACCAGCCGCCACCGGTCCGCTGATCGACAAGGCCAGCAGGATCATAAATGCGCGCATCCAGTTCATGTGATCAGACCTTGTTTCGCATGGCAGCCGAAAAATAAAAAAGGGGCGGCCCGACTGGACCGCCCCGCATTAATCCAGATGAAACCCGATCTAGCTATAGATTTCAAACAGACCGGCACCACCCTGACCACCGCCGATACACATGGTGACCACGCCCCACTTGGCCTTGCGCCTGCGGCCTTCGAGCAGGATATGCCCGGCAAGGCGCGCGCCGGTCATGCCGAACGGGTGGCCGATGGCGATTGATCCGCCATTGACGTTGTATTTGGCCGGATCAATACCCAGCTTGTCGCGGGAATAAAGGCACTGGCTGGCAAATGCTTCGTTCAGTTCCCACAGGTCGATATCATCGATCTTCAGACCCTGACGCTTGAGCAGTTTGGGAATTGCAAAAACCGGACCGATACCCATTTCATCAGGTTCGCAACCGGCGGCTGCCCACC
>CAISDR010000035.1 GCA_903884125.1 uncultured bacterium | reverse complement strand
GATCAAAAAGGGCGCGTTGGCTTCGGTCACGGCAAAGCCAAAGAAGTGCCGGAAGCAATCCGCAAAGCGACCGAGTCGGCCAAGCGTGGTCTGGTTCGGGTGCCGCTGCGCGAAGGCCGCACGCTGCATCATGACAGCGAAGGCCATCATGGTGCCGGTCGCGTGATTCTGCGTGCAGCACCGGTTGGTACCGGGATCATTGCCGGTGGGCCGATGCGCGCCGTTTTTGAAACCTTGGGTGTTCAGGACGTGGTGGCTAAAAGCCGTGGTTCGTCGAACCCGTACAACATGGTGCGCGCAACTTTCGACGCGCTGCGCCATCAGGTCTCGCCGCGCATGATCGCCTCCAAGCGTTCAAAGAAAGTATCCGACATCATCTCGCGCCGCACTGAAGGCGGCGACGTGGTCGAATAGGGGTACATGATGACCAAGAAAATGATCACAGTGGTTCAGGTCAAAAGCGCCATTCGCCGGACCCAGGACCAGACCGATACACTCAAGGGCCTGGGCCTGACCAGGCTGCATCGTCCCCGTCAGATCGAAGATAATCCTTCGGTCCGCGGGATGATTGCCAAAGTTGCACATTTGATTCAGGTGACAGAGTAAGCGATCAGACGCAGGGCAGCTCTGCTGCCCTTTGCCTTTGGCCTCGGCTCGATAAGGGTAGATGACATGAAACTGAATGAACTGCGGGACAATCCCGGTGCACGCAAATCCCGTATCCGGGTCGGGCGTGGTATTGGCTCGGGCAAAGGCAAGACCTCGGGCAAGGGCCACAAGGGTCAAAAGGCGCGTGCCGGTGTTGCGGTCAACGGTTTCGAAGGCGGCCAGATGCCGATTTACCGCCGCTTGCCCAAGCGCGGCTTCCACAACCACAATGCCAAGGATTTCACGGTCGTGAATCTGGGCCGTATTCAGGAAGCGCTGGATGACGGCCGTCTGGAAAAGGGTGCGCCTTTGGATGGCGCGATCCTGTTGAAGGCCGGTCTGGCCCGCAAGTCAAAGGACGGTGTGCGTCTTCTGGCCAAGGGCGAAATCAAGTCAGCCATCCAGATTGTCGTTGACGGGGCATCTGCTGCTGCCGTCGCGGCTGTGGAAAAGGCGGGCGGCAAGGTGACATTGACAGGCGCTGTCGCATCGGCCTGAAGTTGGGCAATTGCACCGCATTAAGTCTGTGCAGCCGCGCTGTGCTTAGGGGTGCTGTCAGTTTTCGTCCCTATAACGTGATCGCGTAGCGAGGCTTTTTATGGCATCCGCCGCAGAACAACTTGCCGCAAACCTGAACTTCAATGCGTTTTCAAAAGCGACAGAGCTGCAGCAGCGTCTGTGGTTTCTGGCGATAGCACTGGTTGTCTACCGCATTGGCACCCATGTTCCAATTCCCGGTGTCGATACCAAGGCCATGGCCCAGATGTTTCAGGGGCAGGCCGGTGGCATTCTGGGCATGTTTAACATGTTTGGCGGTGGTGCCCTGCAACGCATGGCGATTTTTGCCCTGAACATCATGCCGTATATTACGGCATCGATCATCATCCAGCTGTTCACCACCATGTCGCCCCATCTTGAGGCGCTGAAAAAGGAAGGCGAACAGGGGCGCAAGATCCTTAACCAATATACGCGCTATCTTACTGTCTTTTTTGCGGCCTTTCAGGCATTCGGCATTGCCGTCGGCCTTGAAGGCGGGCAGGGCGTCGTCATTGAACCCGGCATGACATTTCGCCTGACCACGGTCATCACCCTGGTCGGTGGTACCGTGTTCCTGATGTGGCTGGGCGAACAGATCTCGGTCAGGGGGATCGGACAGGGCATCTCCCTTATTATTTTCGGCGGCATCGTCGCTCAGGTTCCAAATGCGCTGGCTGGCCTGTTTGAACTGGCCCGCACCGGCGCCATGAGCACATTTGTACTGCTGGTGATCCTGACACTGGTAGTGGGTGTGATCTTTGTGGTGGTGTTCTTTGAGCGCGCGCAGCGAAAGCTGCTGGTTCAATATCCAAAGCGTCAGATGGGCAACAAGATGTTTGGCGGCGAAAGCTCGCATCTGCCTTTGAAGTTGAATACATCTGGCGTCATTCCGCCGATCTTTGCCTCATCGCTATTGCTGCTGCCGACCACAGTTGCCGGTTTTCTGGCAACGGGTGGACCAGCCTGGCTGTCGTCCATCACAACGGTTCTGGGCCATGGCCGGCCGCTTTATCTGCTGCTTTATGCAGCCGGTATCGTCTTCTTTGCGTTTTTCTATACCTCGATTGTGTTCAACCCGGTCGAGACGGCGGATAATCTCAAGAAATACGGTGGTTTCATTCCCGGCATTCGCCCCGGTCAGCGGACGGCAGAATATCTCGATCACGTGCTGACCCGACTGACTGTTATCGGCGCAGGTTATCTTGTGGTTGTCTGTCTGTTGCCGGAATTTCTGATCGCTGAAATGTCGGTGCCGTTTTACTTCGGCGGTACATCGCTTCTGATTGTGGTTAGCGTGACGATGGATACGGTCGCACAGATCCAAAGTCATCTGCTTGCCCACCAGTATGAGGGCCTCATCAAGAAGGCCCGCTTAAAGGGGCCGGGACGTCGATGAATCTAATATTG
>CAISDR010000034.1 GCA_903884125.1 uncultured bacterium | reverse complement strand
GGTGTTGTTGATGATGCCACTTTGAAGCTGGTAGCCGTTGCATTGAAATCGGCAAAAAAGCCGATGATCCTGATGCGCGGCGCTGCACTGCTGGACGAAGGGCTGCAATTGGCAGGTCGACTGGCGGCAGCAACAAGTGCACGTATTGCCTGCGATACTTTTGCCCCTCGAATGCGGCGCGGCGCCGGTCTGCCGACAATCGAACGAATTCCCTATTTCGCTGAACAGATTACCGATTTTATGGCTGGAACCGATCTGTTGATTCTGGTTGGTGCCAAACCACCTGTAAGTTTCTTTGCCTATCCGGGCAAAGCGTCCTGGTGCACGCCGGACGATTGCAGAATCGTTACGCTATCCCAACCGGGTGAAGACAGCGTTCAATCACTGGCGGCACTTTGCGATGCGATGACCCTGCCCAAGACAGCACCAAAAACCGCCACGCTTATTCGTCCTGACTTACCAACTGACAAACTGAACGCATTCAGTGTAGGTCAGGCGATCGCCCGATTTTTACCCGAGGGTTCGATCATATCTGATGAAGCGGCAACATCCGGCATAGGGGCCAATCATTTTCTGACAAATGCGTATGCCCATGATCACCTGGCACTTACCGGTGGTGCCATCGGACAGGGCATACCTTTGGCTACGGGTGCTGCGGTCGCCTGTACCGACCGGAAGGTGATCTGCCTTCAGGGCGATGGCGGCGCCATGTACACTTTGCAGGCGTTATGGACACAGGCTCGCGAACGCCTGAACGTTATCAATGTTATTTTTGCAAACAGATCATATGGCATTCTTAATGTCGAATTGATGCGCGTTGGCGCGCTCAATCCCGGCCCTGTTGCGTTATCGATGCTCGATTTGAACAATCCCAGTCTCGACTGGAAAAAACTATCCGAAGGCATGGGCGTACCGGCATATAGAGCAATGAATATCAGCGAATTTTGTAAGTATTTCGAACATTGCGTGGAGGCCGCTGGCCCACACTTGATTGAAATCATTATATAATTC
Source organism: uncultured bacterium (assembly GCA_903884125.1). GTDB lineage: Bacteria > Pseudomonadota > Alphaproteobacteria > CAISDR01 > CAISDR01 > CAISDR01. The sequence goes on along the minus strand of CAISDR010000034.1, from coordinate 1,866 downwards.
TTTACGCTTTGGACATTTTGTATTCTCTGGCTTCTAATTTTGACCAGATCTGCCGATTAGTAGTTTCGCAGGATGATTTGTAAGGCTATATAAGAATTGTTATCGAGGTGGCAGAAATAACAATCTCACTCGCTTGAGTTTTATTGTTTTGTAAGTTAACGGTTCGAAATGAGTTCCAGTGCTGGTGGGCCGCGCGAGCCGCGGTCAATGTTCGTACCTTCTGCAGCGTTGCGTGAACGTCTTTTGGATCATCTGAGGTCCCTGAAAGACGAAGGCGGCGCTTTGCTCGATCTTCGAGATGACTCAATTTCGCGCATGGTAGTTGAGGAATTCCCCTTCGACCGCGCCATCATGAGTGGAAACCGTTTCACAAATTGCTCGTTTATCGGATCTAGTTTTCGGCACTCATTTCTGATGCGATCCGCTTTCATCCATTGCAATCTTTCGTTTTGCGATTTCCAGAGTGCCAATCTTCGTGGTATTAGTTTGTATTATTCCGATGTAAGCAATTCCAACCTCAGCCAGGCCGATGCGGGCGCCCTGCAAATGAAAAGCCCTGATGTGGCAGATGATCCAAAAGATGCTGACACATCGTCCAAATGGCTTGTGACAGATTTTTCAGGGTCAAATTTCAGGGGGGCAAATCTTTCGGGCGCAAATCTATCCAAAGGAACTTTCCGCGGTGCCAATATGGAACGTGCGGATCTCTCAGGCGCCGACCTGACAGGAGTGGATTTCAGCGAAGCAAACCTGCGCGACACGAATTTCAGCGATGCCTCGCTTGACGATGTAAAGCTCGAGGGCGCTACTTTCTCGTTAAATTCGGCAAGTCGGGCCAGATTTGGAAACACTCCCGCTTTTATTGCCTTTGAAAAAGCAAACGCAAAACTGGTGAAGAAACTGGATGCGCATGCTGCATGGATCGAATCCGGCGGCTCACAAGGAACAAAGGCGGACTTTTCCGGCGAAATTATACAGGGCGCGGATTTCAGGGGTCGATCACTTGCAGCTGTAGAATTTTCAAATGCTATGATTTCGGCCTGTCAGTTTGACAAGGCCAGCCTGGCCGCCGCCCGACTCGAAAATTGCAAAATCAGCTTTTGCAGTTTCAGTAGTTGTGATTTGCGAGCCGCCATTATGAACGGCGCAGAAATTCGGCATAGCGAGTTTTCTGAGGCGGATTTTGGCGAACTGGAACTGCGCGGTGGCCGACTGCGCATTCCTGCAGAGATTAATGGAACAGTTTTCATCGGATGCAATCTCAAAGACGCCAAGCTTCGGGATTCCCAGATGCGACAGGCCGAATTCCGCCAGTCTTCGCGCTAAGGCGACCACAAATACCTGACGTCAGTGGGCTGACCCGATCATTAACCGACAACTAAAGTATAACTAACGGATCGGTCGATCAGGTTTTCGTTTCCCTGGCTTTTGCTTCTGGGGCAAAAGCCCTGCTCGGACCGCCAAAATGCGCAAGTTTCGGATGCCACAGGGAATTGCGGGCATGTGAGTAATTTACCCAAATGCTGGCTGGTATTTGCACCAATCATGCCGCATTCTTGAACCATAAAGTTGAGATACAAGGGGGAACAATGTCCGATCTGCTGGAAACCCATGAAGATGGCGTAGCAATTTTAACCTTTAACCGCCCCGAGCGGCGAAATGCATTGTCCGCCGCCATGATAAACGGACTGGTGGATGCGCTGCATCGTCTTGATGCGGACCAGTCCGTCGGCTGTATCGTTCTAACCGGCGCTGGTGGAGCGTTTTGCGCTGGTGGTGATGTCAAGGGGATGGCGGAAGGTGGCTCGTTGACGGGTGGTGGGCGGACCTTTGAGGAAGGCGTACGGAACCTGCGTGCTGGAATGG
>CAISDR010000033.1 GCA_903884125.1 uncultured bacterium | reverse complement strand
ATTTGAAGCGCTAAATTGAGGTTCAAAGAGATTCCAATTCACCAGCACGCGATCAGGGCTCCATCATGACAAATGAAATCAAACGAATAGCCATTCTGTCGACCAAAGCTCTTGTCCTTGTCTGTGCACTTTATGCCAATACAGCCCTTTCCCAGTCGGGTGGCCCGGAAATGGCCACTGCCAAAACGGCCAAGGTCGAAGCGCGTGGCGCAAAAACCATGATCTCGACCGCCAACCCCATGGCCACAAAAGCGGGTGCCGAAATGCTGGCCCAGGGCGGCAGCGCCGTTGATGCCGCGATTGCTGCATCATTGGTGCTGGGCCTGGTGGAACCGCAATCGTCGGGAATCGGCGGCGGTGGATTTATGCTGCATTATGATGGCAAGAGCCATCAAATAGCCACCTATGACGGACGCGAAACTGCCCCCGGCAATACAACGCCCAACCATTTCATGGGGCCTGATGGCAAGCCGATTGGATTTATCGCAGCAATCACCGCCGGCCGGGTTGTGGGAACCCCCGGACAGGTTGCACTTTTGTATCATGCCCATAAGCTTCATGGGCATCTGCCCTGGGCGAAATTGTTTGAACCGGCAATCAAACTGGCAGCCGACGGATTTCCGGTGCCCAACCGCCTTGGCACCTTTCTGGTCAGCTTTCGGCAATATATAGAACCATTCCCCGACATGCGGGCTTATCTGTACAAGGAATCGGGCGAGCCTTACGCGATCGGGTCCCTTTTAAAAAATCCCGCTTATGCTGAGACCCTGCGCGACATTGCAGCCCATGGTCCAGATGCTTTCTACAAAGGCCCCCGTGCCGAGCGGATTGTTGCGGCCATCGCAAAGGCAATCGACAATGGCCCCATGCCGATTGCCGAACGCATCAGTCTGGATGATCTGGCCAATTACAAGGTGGTGGATCGTGACCCGGCGTGCAGCAATTATCGAACACATAAGATCTGCACCATGGGCCCGCCGGGATCAGGCGGGCTGGCCGTTCTGCAAAGTCTGGGACAACTTGAAAGCTTTGACCTTGGCAAAGCGCCCTTTGATCCCAGAGCCACCCATCTGATGATGGAGGCATCGCGGCGTGCCTTTGCCGACCGCGAACTATATGTAGGCGACCCCGCCTTTGTGTCCGTGCCGGTTGCCGGGATGCTGGATGCGGCCTATCTGAAATCACGGGCCGATACGATTGATCCAGACAAGGTCGCCATGCCCAAAGTACCCGCGGGCATCCCACCCGGCGTCGACGTTCAGCCGAGCCCTGGTCTTAACGGTGAAAAGCCGTCGACCAGCCACCTGTCGGTGGTTGATGCCAATGGCAATGCCGTTGCCATGACCCAGTCGATTGAAACCGTGTTTGGGTCACGCATCATGGTGGATGGGTTCATTTTGAACAATCACCTGACCGATTTCACCTTTGTGCCTGAACGCGATGGCAAACCTGTTGCCAATGCGCCCGGTCCGCTGAAACGCCCACGTTCAACCATGGCCCCCACAATTGCCACGGACAAATCCGGTAAGCTGGAAATGGTTTTGGGATCACCCGGTGGTTCCGCTATTGCAGGTTTCGTGCTGAAAACCATTATTGCCCATTATGACTGGGGCATGGGCGCCCAGGCATCTGTTGATTTCCCGGTGGCGCTAAATCGCAATGGTGACACGGAAATCGAAGCAGACACCCCATTGGTCGATATCAAGCCCGCGCTGGAAGCGATGGGTCACAAGGTCAATGTGATCAAGATCGATTCAGGCCTGAATCTGATTGTGCGATCAAAGGATGGGATGTTGACGGGTGCCAGTGACCCACGGCGCGACGGGATAGCAATCGGTTCGAACTGATCGGAATAAATCTCTGGGTCGTGACCTTTAGCTTATTCGACGGTCACAGACTTTGCCAGATTACGCGGTTGATCTACATCGGTCCCACGGGCAACCGCTGCATAATAGGCCAGCAATTGCAGCGGGACGGTTGCAATAATGGGCTGCAGCAACGGCGCT
>CAISDR010000032.1 GCA_903884125.1 uncultured bacterium | reverse complement strand
CCCGTGAATTAGGACCGGTGATCGCGGGCCTGATGGTGGCAGGCCGCGTATCTGCAGCAATTGCCGCTGAAATCGGCACGATGCGGGTAACCGAACAGATCGACGCGATGACAACCCTGTCAACGAACCCGTTCAAATATCTGGTGGTGCCGCGACTGATTGCGGGCACAATCACCCTGCCCCTTCTGGTCGCCGTTGCCGACACGCTGGGCGTTATGGGCGGGTTTTTAGTGGCAACCGAACGGCTGGGCTTTAACCCGTCGGTTTACATGCGCACGACCATGAATTTCGTCACCACCGAAGACGTGGTATCGGGCCTTGCGAAATCAGCCGCCTTTGGTTTCATCATCGCACTTATGGGCTGTTTTCATGGCTACCATTCCAAAGGCGGCGCGCAGGGCGTGGGTGCTGCCACCACATCGGCGGTGGTATCTGCATCCATCCTGATCCTGGCGGCAAACTATATCCTGACAGAAGTGTTTTTCTCACGATGACCGATGCACCAAAAATCGAACTGATCGACCTATGCAAACGCTTTGGCTCGAAGCAGGTTTTAACCGGCGTCAACCTGTCGCTGGAAAAAGGCCATTCCATGGTGGTCATTGGCGGGTCCGGTACCGGCAAATCGGTAATGATCAAAAGCGTGCTGGGTATCGTACGCCCCGATTCCGGTACAATCAAAATTGATGGGGCTGACGTCACACATCTGCGTGGTTCGGACCGCGAAGCGGTCCTGGCACGCTTTGGGATGCTGTTTCAGGGCGCTGCCTTATTCGACAGTCTGACCGTTTGGGAAAACGTGTCATTCGCGCTGGTCCAGGGCCGAGGCATGAAACGCAAACAGGCCAAGGAAATTGCCATTGAAAAACTGGCCAAGGTTGGTCTGGGGGCTGATGTGGCAATGTTACGACCGTCGGAATTATCCGGTGGCATGCAAAAACGTGTGGGACTGGCCCGCGCGATTGCCGCTGATCCTGAAATCATATTCTTTGATGAACCGACAACTGGCCTTGATCCGATCATGGCGGATGTGATCAACGAGTTGATTGTGGAACTGGTCAAGGATATCGGGGCAACGGCCCTGTCGATTACCCATGATATGGCATCCGTGCGAAAGATCGCCGATCAGGTGGCGATGATCTATAATGGCAAGATCATATGGACCGGCCCGGTGTCCAAGATTGATGACAGCGGTAATCCCTATGTGGACCAGTTTGTCCATGGCCGGTCAAAGGGTCCCATTCAGATGACTTTGGCGAAATAGCGCGGCCTTGGACCCGCGCGTTCAGGTAGACTTGTCACTGATTCCTTTCGTGAACCGAGGCTATGGCGCGACCAGTCGAAAAATTTGTATGCCAGGCATGTGGCGCGACCTCGGCCAAATGGTCAGGACGCTGTGATGCCTGCGGTGAATGGAACACCATTTCCGAAGAAGCCCCCACGGGCTCGGTTCACTATGGGCTGGCCAAAGGTAAATCACGCAAGATCGAACTGGTTCCGCTTGCCGGACAGACAAAAGATGTGGCCCGCCTGATTTCCGGCCTGTCGGAATTTGATCGCGTGGCCGGTGGCGGACTTGTTCCGGGTTCCGCGGTCCTGATCGGTGGCGATCCAGGCATTGGCAAATCAACCCTGCTATTACAGGTCATGGCCGCCATCGGACGTCAGGGGGATGCTGTCTACATCTCGGGCGAAGAAGCGATTGATCAGGTCCGGCTCAGGGCGCGGCGTCTGGGCCTTGAAGGGGCGCAGGTCCGGCTGGCGGCAGAGACTTCGGTTCGGGATATTTTGGCAACCCTGGAAGCCGGGCCCCCGCCCAAGGCGGTGGTAATCGATTCCATTCAGACCATGTGGCTGGACAGTCTGGATTCCGCACCCGGTACCGTGGGACAGGTCCGTGCGGCCAGCCACGAACTGGTGCGCTATGCCAAGACCCGTGGGGTTACCGTCCTGTTGGTGGGGCACGTGACCAAGGATGGCCAGATTGCCGGACCGCGTGTGGTCGAACATATGGTCGATGCGGTTTTGTATTTCGAAGGCGAACGCGGGCATCAGTTCCGTATCCTGCGCGGGGTTAAAAACCGATTTGGTGCCACGGACGAAATCGGTGTGTTCGAGATGACGGATAAAGGCCTGTCGGAAGTTACCAACCCATCCGCCTTATTCCTGACCACCCGTGACGCAGCCGTATCCGGTGCAGTGGTCTTTGCAGGAATTGAAGGCACGCGGCCCTTGCTGGTTGAGATTCAGGCGCTGGTGGCTCAGCCAGCCGTGGGGACGCCACGCCGTGCGGTTGTCGGCTGGGATTCATCGCGACTGGCCATGGTGCTGGCCGTGTTGGAAACCCGTTGTGG
>CAISDR010000031.1 GCA_903884125.1 uncultured bacterium | reverse complement strand
TCAAATGGCTTCAGTCCGATCAGACTCTGCCGATTGATGCACGGGCGCACGAATCCCAGATGCCGGTGCTAAAAGCTTTCCGCAATCAGATTGTGACTTCCATCAGAGATGTTTCCCGCAAGGTTGGCGAAATCTTCAAATCCTATAATCTGGCGCATGAGGCCTTTCGCGAACGCGATGACCCAAAACCCATTCGCATGTTCCTGATGAGCGTCAACCGTCACTACTGGACACTCGGTTATGGTGCCGCCGCACTTGCCAATGTGGCGCATTTTCATACCCAGGCGATGCGCACGGCAACCAAGGGCAAACTGTCTTTCAATGAGACAATGTCTGTCCTGCACAATATGAAACTGGCCCTGCAATCCACGATTTCGCCCAATCTTTAGAAACCAGTTGCCGGGGGCTGGGCGGGCCAGGGGATACCGGGCATCACTTGGTTGTGGACAAGGCCCGGCAGATTTGCTATCGAACGGGCGCGCTGGGCCGGGTTCATTCCTCGGCCTTTAGTGCGTTCCCGAAAGGTTGCCATTTTGCGGGAGGATGGACGGCGATGGTCGCCGGCCCGAATTCCGCGCCACCGCGAGGTCACATGCAGGTTCTGGTTCGTGACAATAATGTCGATCAGGCGCTTAAAGCCCTGAAAAAGAAGATGCAGCGCGAAGGCATCTTCCGGGAAATGAAGCTGCGTAACTTCTATGAAAAGCCGTCTGAACGCCGTGCGCGCGAACGCGCCGAAGCGATCCGTCGCGCCCGCAAGCTGGCCCGCAAGCGCGCCCAGCGCGAAGGTGGCGCATAGGCCAGGATTTCCGATTGAGGGCTTATGGCCCTTAAGTTGCCGGTTTAATTGGATCTTTTTGAATCTCTGCGGCAAAAACTCTCAATTAGGACCATAAAGCAGCCCCGCTGTCTTGACGACGCGGGGCTTTTGGCGTTCGGTGGGCCATGTTTGAAAATCTGGGCATTTACTGGTCGCCCCCCCTGCTTCAGGTAAGCGCGATCATCATTCTGCATCTGATCGGGTCCTTTGGTCTTGGCACCGTTATGGGCTTTGAGCGCGTCTATCACGGGCGCGCGGCAGGCATGCGTACTTATGCGCTGGTCTGTACCGCATCCTGTGGCCTTACTATTGCCTGCGGTTTCCCCGACCTGTGGTATGGGGGGCAGGCCCAGATTTCTCCCAATGTCGACCCGACCCGCGTGATACAAGGCGTTATGACCGGCATCGGTTTCCTGGGTGCCGGTGTTATCATGCGCGAAGGTCAGACCATTCGGGGTCTTTCCACCGCGGCATCGATCTGGATGGCAGCTGCCATTGGCACGCTGGTCGGGCTTGGTTTTTATCTGTCATCCATCGCTGCTGCAATCATGACCACCTTTGCCATGGCAACCTTTCGCCAGCTTGAAGCCCGCCTGCCGCATTTCTCGCTGTTAAAAGTGGTCGTCAAATGCGCGGGCAGCGGCGAAAAAGCCCGGATGGAACTTGATCTTCTGGCAGGAAACCTTGGGTTCAAGGTAACGGACTGGGCCATTTCCTGTAATAACGAGTTGGGACAGGCGTCTTATGAAATGACCGTACAATCCGACCGGTCCGATGCCCAGCACACACTGGTTCAGGCCCTGCAGAATACCCCCTCTGTTCAGGAACTGACCGTCACGCCGATGCGGGATTAGTCAGGCATTCACGGCAAATTCGGATCGTGCTGTGTCATACAGCTGAAGGTCGCTTGACATTTTGCCCGGATTTTCATATCGCTAATCGCTCCTGTCAGCATAACTGACAGGGTAGATATTATGAGGGGCCCCTGCGGGGGCCCCGTTACCCCCAAAGTTAGTTGCATGAGTCGTTACGCAGTTCTGATTGACGCCGGCTATCTTTTTGCGGCCGCTTCCGCCCTGATTTCCGGCGGTAAATCCCTTCAGCGTCACAAGCTCAAAATTGACAATGCCGGATTAATTGCCCGACTGAAAAAGCTGGGCGAAAATTGCTGTGGTCCGTCGGGCGCATCGTTGCTTCGAATCTACTGGTATGATGGTGCGCGCGGTAGTGTAACGCCGGAACAGACCCGGATTGCCGAACTGGATGATGTCAAACTGCGGCTTGGCCAGATCAATGGCATGGGGCAGCAAAAGGGTGTCGATAGCCTTATCGTAACTGATCTTTTTGAACTTGCGCGAAACCATGCGATTACCGATGCCATTATCGTTTCTGGTGATGAAGACCTTCGCGTCGGGCTTGTGCTGTCACAAAGTTTTGGTGTTCGAGTTCATCTGGTTGGCATCGCGCCGTCCAGGTCAAATCAGTCCCCAACATTACGTCAGGAATCAGACACTGTCCGGGAACTGACGAAGGACGATTTTCGCGACATAATCGAGCCATTGTCAGGGCCAGACAATGGCCCGGAAACGCAACCTGATCCTGCTCTGCCTGCGGAGAAAACAGATTTTGATGCATTTGAACTGCCGGGCGCGCTGCAAACTGCACTCAAGTTACTTACCGATGCACTTTCGCCTGAGGAACGTGTTGCGATCAAACAGGGCAACCAGGCTATTCCCAAACAAATCGACGGGCAGTTGATCGGCATGATGAAGCGACATCTGCTAGTCCAGGTGATTCCCAATCAGAGCCTTGAGGCGGGTCGAACTTATTTCAGACGGGCCGTGGTTTAGGCATTTCAGCTATTCATTTCCGAATCCAGCCCCAACCCCGACCCCGACCCCGACCCCGATCCCTGTGCCGATTTGTTAACCAATTCTTCCTAAGCTTTGATCATCCACGGATTCCGTGCCGGTCTGGGCATGGCGTGCTGATTGTTTGCATAGGATAGGCCATGACCCAGGAACTGGAAGCTGCACGTGTTTTGGCGGGTCAGGGTCGTCTGGCTGATGCCTTGCAGCAATGCATGATTGTTCTGGATCGTCAGCCCCAGCATGTGGGCGCGCTGGATAGTGCCGCCAAGATTCTGATACAGGGGGGCGCCTATGGCGATGCGCTGAAAGCAACCGAGCGTATCATCGCGCTGGTGCCGGATGCACTGGGACCTTTCGGACAGCGGGCGCGGATCTGTCTGGCGCTGGGCCATGCAGGTGAATGCGCGCGTGTTTACCGAAAGCTGTCAAAGCGTGGACGTCACGACGCGGCAACTTTGCTGGTGCTTGGTCAGCAGCTTGTCCAGTGTGGTGATGATGAGGCGGCAGCCGAACTGTTTTACCAGTCCATGATGGCGGAACCTGCATCCGACACAGGTCTGTCAGCGGCAAATGCGCTGGCCAGTCTGGCATACAAGGCTGGTGATCTGAACAAGGCTGACACCGTTTTTGATCAGGCATTGTCTCATCATCCGCAACGTGCGGAACTCCATCACAATCTGTCCGTGGTGCGATATGAGCGTGGCCAGATGGATCAGGCAGCCTGCTCTGCCGCCCGCGCCCTGTCGCTTATGCCAGATTATGCAGATGCCCTGTCCACCGGCGGTCAGGCGCTTTTCCGTCACGGCGTCTGGCCTTCCGCGCTTCGTCTGCTGAAAGCTGCGGTGGAAATGGATGCGGATGATGTTCGCGCGCATATGGGGATTTATTATCTGGCCGAGGTGCGTGGCGATCACGCGCTGGCCCGCATCCATCAGGCCGAAGCACTGGCGCGCCAGCAGGTGTTCAGTGAAACCTGCGCCAAAGCTGGTGCCCCATCGATTCTGATCCTTGAGGCCCCAGGTGATTTTCAGGCCAATCTGCCGATTGGCTTTGTGCTGTCAAAAGACGATTATAACCTGCATCGCTATGTGCTTTTGGGTGATCGGCCAATACGCAAATCTGCCGAACTGCCCCCCTATGATCTGGTCTTTAATGCCATTTCGGAACCGGACCACACGCGCGATCATTTGATCATGGCGCAGCAATTTGTTGATTCGCAGACAAAGCCGGTGATCAATCAGCCAAAACAGGTTGCGCTGACAACCCGCGATCATATGGCGCGAACTTTATCGGGCATTGAAAATCTGATCGTGCCGCTGGCAGTGCGGGTTGGCAGGGCGGCGATGGAACTTTGGGCGCAAAGTGGCCCATCGCCTGATCCGCAAATGAATTATCCCGTTTTGCTGCGGCCGGTCGGCACTCATGCCGGACATGACCTGGAAAAGATTAGCTGCCGCGATGAACTGATCACCTATCTTGATCAGATCGATGCCACAGATTTCTATCTGACGCAGTTTGTTGACTATGCGCGGGCAGGTGACAGCCTTTACCGCAAGTTCCGCGCCATTGTCATTGACGGCACCCCATGGCCGTTTCATATGGCGATCCGTGATCACTGGATGGTGCATTATTATAACGCCCATATGGAACTTTCACCCCATCTGCGCCTTGAAGAAGAAGCCTATCTGGCCGATATGACGGCGGTAATCGGCAAGCCCGCCATGGACTGCCTGCGCGCCATATCAGATCGAATCCGCATCGATTATTTTGGCGTTGATTACGCCGTCACACCCGAAGGAAAAGTAATTCTGTTTGAAGTGGATGTGGCGGCCATTGTGCATCTGATGGATGATCAGCAAACCTATGCTTACAAGCACAAATATGTGCCGCAGGTCATCAATGCGGCCAAAGCCCTGATCGCCAGCCGCCTGAAATCTGTCTAAGGGCTGCCGAACAATACGTGATTCATGATCCGGCCGGGCAGGAATGTGAATGCACCAGCGACCACCAGCGCAAAAATAAACATGGATGCCATGCCGCGCTGATGTTCGCGGATTTGACCACGGCGGGCGCGCATGATGCCCACCGGCACCATGATGATGACGAAGATGGAAATAAGATGGATGATGCTGAAGCCGTCCGGTCCGTTAATGGCGTGAATGAAAAATGATGTGGCCGCAATAAACAGCATCAGCCCGCACCATGTGTAACCCATCACCCGGTGGGCTGTCGTTCCCTTGACGCGCGCAAACTGTGCAAGCCCCAGAACAAAGGCCGCGATGGCACCAAAGGCATGGGCCTGCACAAACCAGGGTGCAGCCAGAAGGGGATCAAGACCAGGATTCATCAAGATCCCCTGCGCTGAATATCAGCTATGCGGCTTTGCGAAGATAGCGGGTGGCCAGCAGTTCCGCGATCTGGATGGCATTCAAAGCCGCACCTTTGCGCAGATTGTCGGATACCACCCACATGGCCAGCCCATTATCCACCGTCGGGTCCGTGCGGATGCGCGATACAAACGTTGCATAATCGCCCACACATTCAATCGGCGTGACGTAACCACCGTCTTCATGGCTGTCGACAACCAGCACGCCGGGTGCGCTACGCAGAATGTCGCGGGCTTCATCTGCTGACATCGGGCTTTCCAGTTCGATATGAACCGCTTCGGAATGACCAATGAAAACCGGCACACGCACGCAGGTTGCCACCAGCTTGATCTTGGGGTCGAGAATCTTCTTGGTCTCGACCACCATTTTCCATTCTTCCTTGGTGGTACCATCTTCCATGAACGAGTCGATATGCGGGATCACATTGAACGCGATCTGCTTGGT
>CAISDR010000030.1 GCA_903884125.1 uncultured bacterium | reverse complement strand
TCATGACATAGACGTCTTCGGGTTTAGGCTGTTTGAGGATTTTCAGAACGCCTTCAACAGCCTTTTCCGTGAAGTCATAGCCTTCGGCGCGAAATGCTTTTTCAGCCATCTTGCGGCCTAGAGCAGCGTATTGTTCACGCTGCTGCTGGCGAACAAAGCGCCGCACGGCTGCCCGTGCCTTGCCGGTTACGGCAATTCCTTCCCAGGTTGGCGACGGCTTCTGACCTTTGGATCTCAGGATTTCCACCTGATCTCCATTTCGCAGTCGCGTGCGCAGCGGCATGTGGCGGCCATTGATCTTGCAGCCAACACAGGTGTCACCCACGACCGAGTGGACGGCATAGGCAAAATCAATCGGTGTCGCCCCCGATGGCAGCGCGATCAGGTCTCCTTTAGGTGTAAAGCAGAAAACCTGATCGTGAAACATTTCGAGCTTGGTATGCTCAAGAAACTCTTCAGGTGAATCATTCTGATCCAGCAGATCAATCAGGTCACGCAGCCCCTTATAGGCGCGGGCTTCTTCGGGACCGCGCTGGCCGCGCTCCTTGTAGTTCCAGTGTGCCGCAACCCCCAGTTCGGCGATATCATGCATATCAACTGTACGGATCTGGAGTTCTATTTTTTGTCCCTGTGGACCGATGACGGTTGAATGCAGGGACTGATAGCCATTCTTTTTCGGAAGCGAAATGTAATCCTTGAATCGTCCCGGTACCATGCGCCAGTTGGCGTGGACGGTGCCCAGCGCGCGATAACAGTCCGGCAGGGTTTTGACCAGAATCCGAAAGGCGACGACATCGGACAATTGTTCGAATGATATCGATTTGTCCTGCATCTTGCGCCAGATGGAATAGGGACGCTTTTCACGTCCGGACACTGAGCTTTCAATGTCTTCTTCCGCCAGCATGCGCTTTAGCTGATCGGTGACCGACACCACCATATCACCATGGCGTTCGCGCAGATCTGCAAGACGCCGTGTCAGCCCTTCGCGCATGTCGGGGTTCAGTTCGGCAAAGGATAAATCCTCCAGCTCCTCGCGGATGGCATGCATGCCGATACGCCCTGCCAGCGGCGCATAAATCTCCATGGTTTCGGTTGCAATGCGCCGGCGCTTTTCCTCGTTAGGTACGAATTTGATCGTGCGCATATTGTGCAGACGATCTGCCAGCTTCACCAGCAGCACGCGGATATCGGTGGACATGGCCACCATCAGCTTGCGGAAGTTTTCAGCCTGTTTGGTTTTTTCGGACTGTAGTTCCAGACGCGACAGCTTGGTCACACCATCGACAAGACCTGCAACCTCAACACCGAATGTAGATTTAATTTCGTCGTAAGTCGCCAGCGTGTCTTCGATTGTATCGTGCAGCAGTGCCGTCACGATCGCCTGGGTGTCCAGTTTCAGACCGGTCAGAATACCGGCAACTTCAAGCGGATGGGCGAAATAGGGGTCGCCGGAATGACGCAACTGGGTGCCATGCGCCTTCATGGCAAACACATAGGCGCGATTTAACAGAGCCTCGTCCGCATTCGGGTCGTAAGCGCGAACGCGGTCGACCAATTCATACTGCCGGATCACCGGGCGCTACTGGGTAACAGGACACAGCCGGGCAAAGGGACCCTTGGAAAAGGTCCCCGCCCTTCCGGGCCGCGGTGCCTATTCCAGGCCGTCGTCATCCCCTTCAAGGTCCGGTACTTCGGCAATGATGGGCGCATCACCGCTCATGCCCTTAAGCAATTCTTCTTCTGACATCTGATCACCGGACATCGGATCATCATTCATCAGCAGTGCCATTGCTTCGGCCTCTTCCTGCTCGTCATCCACATGCTTGCGCAAGCCATTGATAAGGTCTTCGCGCAGATGTTCCGGCAGAACAGTGGAATCAGCGATTTCGCGCAATGCGACTACCGGGTTCTTGTCATTGTCGCGATCAATGGTGATCGGCGCACCAGCCGACATGGCACGCGCCCGTTGACCGGCCATCAGGACCAGTTCAAAGCGGTTTGTGACCTTTTCGATGCAATCTTCTACCGTAACGCGGGCCATGCCATGATCCTTGAGGTGCGATTTGCGTGGGAGCAAATATATTAAAGATTATGTCCCACCGGAGCAAGTGAATTGGTAAAAAACAAATAAACAATATATTTCAATTGCTTAGAAATGACATATCAGCGCCCAATCCCCGGATAATGAGTTCCACCTGACTATTGATTAGTTTGGATTTTTCAGTGAAATGAAAAGACTGGTGGGTGATCAGCAAGCAGATCAGCCCGTGCAGTGACGCCCATATGGATTCAGCCAAAAGATTTGGATCACCGGGCAATATCAGCCCCTGTTCCACTAGATCCAGTACCACGTCATGTAAAATCCCAAAGGCCTCAACACCATTCATTACCGGGATTTCCCCGACATGGTCGGGCGGCAATCGATGGCTCATGCCCAGGTTGAGAATGGGGGTCATAAAAACCAGTCGATATTCGACCGGGCGAGCCAGTCCGTGTTCAATCGCCGCCTTCAACCCGGCCCGAAACTGGTTCAATCTGGGTTCCGGCAGTTGTTTAGCTGCTGAAAGCGTAATGATGAAACTGTCAAAATAATCGCGGGCGATCTGGGCAAGGATCGCCTCTTTATCGGGAAAATGCTGATAAATGGCCGCTGGCGTGATACCCAGGACTCGTGCCATTGCCCGCATGGTAATATTTTCCAATCCCCCTTCCGCAAATAAGTGCTTCGCCACCTCGACAATCTGGATTCGTCGCTGGTCTGCAGGCAGGCGCGTACGCGGGGATCTGGAGTTCGGCGATATCATTTTTGGTTTGTTCGAATTTTCCGAATTGGAAGAATTTTGCAATTGCATAATGCAACTGAACACTGTTAATTTACAACCCTCGGCAGGTGGTCGTCAACCCCACTTACTGGCATGCAGCAAATATTCAGGTGTGCAATATGGCCATACGTCCTTATTTCCCGGCCCTTGGTATAGTGATCGCACTAATTCTCGGCTGG
>CAISDR010000029.1 GCA_903884125.1 uncultured bacterium | reverse complement strand
CAGCAGCCATCATGGCATTGGCCCATCAGACCGGCACATCCATAGTGCCGCAAGGTGGCAATACCGGGCTGGTTGGCGGCCAGATTCCCATGGGCAAGGATCAGGTGGTCGTATCCCTTAGCCGTATGAATGCGATCCGCCATCTGGACCCGGTTGGCAATGTGCTGATCGTGGAAGCAGGCGCCGTTTTATCAACCGTGCAACAGGTGGCGGATGATGCAGATCGCCTGTTTCCATTAAGTCTGGCATCAGAGGGCACGGCCACAATTGGCGGGCTGATCGCATCCAATGCCGGGGGCACAGGTGTGCTGCGCTATGGCAATATGCGTCAGCTTGTTCTGGGACTGGAAGTGGTGCTTGCCGATGGCCGGATCTGGAACCGCTTGTCGGGGCTGCGCAAGGACAATACCGGTCTCGATATGAAACAATTGTTCATCGGCACCGAAGGTCGCCATGGCATCATCACGGCGGCCAGCCTGTCTCTGCATCCAAAACCGCGCGATACGCAAACAGCCTTTGTCATGCTGGCGGACCCAAAATCCGCCCTTGCGCTTTTGCCCCTGGCACAAAATGCGTCCGGCGGACGTGTCACAGGTTTCGAACTGATCCCGCCTGTTGCCATGGCCTCTACCGCCAGACATCGCCCGGTTCTGCGCCTGCCCTATTCATCCGGGCAGATTGCAGCCGGACAATGGTTTGTTCTACTGGAACTGACCGGCGGTGACCCACCAGGACCTTTGGGTCAGACCTTGGGCGACCTTCTGGCCGATGCAATGACCAGCGGCGTCATATCGGATGCCATCATTGCCGCTGATCTTTCACAGCGCCAGCAATTCTGGGCCATTCGCGAAGGTCTTTCGGAAATCCAGAAATTCGAAGGCGGGTCGATCAAGCACGATGTGTCTGTACCGATTGATCGTATGGCGGATTTCATCGCGCAGGCATCACAGGCGGTCGAACAATTCTGCCCCGGCTGCCGACCGGTGCCTTTTGGTCATTTGGGCGATGGCAATGTTCATTTCAATGTCAGCCAGCCTGTCGATATGAACACCGAGAAATATCTGACCCTGCTGCCCGAAATGAACAGACTGGTGCATGACATAGTAATCAGTATGGGCGGATCGATCAGTGCCGAACACGGCATCGGTCAGGCAAAGATCGATGATCTGTCCCATTATCTGGACGAGGTCAGCCTTGACCTGATGGCGCGCATAAAAACGGCTATGGACCCCCAGGGCATTCTCAACCCCGGCAAGGTGCTGGCAGTAGATCCTTGATCCTAACCAGTTGACGCCGAACCCCCAAGGCCTATACCCAGAATGATCTGATGATTTGGTCCCATCAAACTGATCGGGACGGCAAGGACTGAAAATGGCGATTCCCTTTGTTGACGTGAAAGCGCAGTTCACCCGGATCAAGGCGGACATGGACCGGCGCATTGCCACTGTCATGGACCATTGCAAATTCATCCTGGGGCCGGAAGTGGCCGAGCTTGAGACAGCCCTTGCCAGCTTTTGCGGCGCACAGCATTGCATCAGCGTATCCAGCGGGACAGACGCACTGCTGATTGTTCTGATGGCCGAAGGCATCGGGCCGGGTGACGCGGTGTTTCTGCCCACTTTTACCTATACGGCTACCGCCGAGGTTGCTTTGTTACTGGGGGCAAGCCCGGTCTTTGTGGATGTGGACCCGGATACGTATAATATCGATGTCAAACATCTGAAAAAACAGATTGCGGCCACACGGGCTGCGGGCAGATTGCGGCCAAAGGCGATCATTGCGGTTGACCTTTTTGGCCTGCCTGCGGATTTCGCCCGCATCGGTGCCATTGCCGAAGCGGAAGGTCTGGTTTTGCTGGATGATGCAGCACAGGGGTTTGGCGGTGCCATCGGCAACCGGCGGATAGGCGCTGTTGCCCCCTATACCGCCACCAGTTTTTTCCCGGCCAAGCCGCTGGGCTGTGCCGGCGATGGCGGTGCGATTTTCTGCAATGATGCAGACAAAGCCGCCCTGATGCGGTCAATCCGTTTTCACGGTGTTGGCAATGATCCCTATGATGTGGTGCGGGTTGGCCTGAACGGACGGCTGGATACTTTGCAGGCCGCCGTTTTGCTATCGAAGCTGACGATATTTGAAACCGAGCTGGCGGAACGCGAGGCGCTGTCGCAACTCTATGACAGTCGGTTGCGCGATCATGTGGCGACACCAGCGCGCCCAAAGGACATGCATTATGCCTGGGCGATTTATACGATCCGGGTGAAAAATCGTGACGGCGTGCGCAAATATCTGACCGATCATGGTGTTCCCACGGCGGTCTATTATCCCAAGCCCATGCATTTTCAGGCGGCCTATCAATCCTATGGCGAAGGCGCGGGATCATGCCCGGTCGCCGAAAGATTATCCGGCGAAGTGTTAAGCCTGCCCATGCATCCCTATATCGATCAGGCCACCGCGCATTTCATCTGTGACAAGGTGATTGAAGCTGTTGGCCAGCAGGACTAGTCAATCAGGCGCGGCTGATCGGGGTTGGTTGGCTCTTTGCGTTTTTTCGGCGCAGCCTCGGGGCTGATGACGGCCTGCTGTGAACCATCAAGCCATTCAATCTGAATACGCGCAGACGCCCTGGTGTCAGCCGCTTTCATGACCGGTCTGCCTGCATCATCGCGCACCAGTGCAAAGCCGCGCGAAAGTACTGATCGATAGGACAGGCTGTCCATCAGTCGCCCTACCGCCTGCAGCGCATTTTTTTTATCCGTGATCAGACGGGCAGCCGCAGGTTTAAGTCGTCTGCCCAGATCATTCTGACGGCGGTGTCCTTCGGCCAGACGCGCCTGCAGATTTTGCGGTGACAGACGTCCGGCAGTGCGTGCCAGGCGCGCTTCACCCAGCCGCACCAGACCCGATAAGGCCCGTGGCAGACGGTCAGCCGCCAGATCAAGACGCTGGCGCGGGACTTCCAGCAGACGTTCGGCCAAAGGCCAGTTACGGGTTAGCGCATCCAGACTGGTGCGACGGTCTTTGGCAAGGCGCTGTGTGGCCAGTTCCAGACGCCGACCCAGATCGGCAACACTCTCGCGCAGTTCAGCACGCACAGGGACTGCAAACTCTGCTGCTGCCGTCGGTGTCGGCGCCCGCAGGTCCGAGGCAAAATCAATCAGCGTGGTATCAGTTTCATGCCCTACGGCCGATATCAGCGGTATGGTGCTGCTGGCGGCTGCGCGCACCACAATTTCTTCGTTGAATGCCCACAGATCTTCAATCGATCCACCACCGCGGGCAACGATCAGCACATCAGGGCGCGGGATCGGACCATCCGGATCAAGGGCATTAAATCCATCAATGGCCTGCGCGATCTGCGCTGCTGCGCCATCACCTTGAACCAGCACCGGCCAGACCAGTACATGGCGGGGAAACCGGTCTGCCAGACGATGCAGAATATCGCGGATCACGGCGCCCGTGGGCGAGGTGACAATACCAATGACTTCCGGCAGATGGGGCAGCGCACGTTTGCGATTTGCATCAAAAAGCCCTTCGGCAAGAAGTTTGCGTTTGCGTTCTTCCAGAAGCGCCATCAGGGCACCTGCACCTGCAGGTTCCATCGCCTCGATCACGATCTGATATTTCGACCGGCCCGGATAGGTCGTCAGGCGGCCGGTGGCAATAACTTCCAGTCCGTCTTCGGGCACAAAGCGCAGGCGCGCGGCCTGACCCTTCCACATCACACCATCCATCAGCGCATCGGCATCTTTCAATGCCAGATACAGATGACCTGATGTGGCGCGTTTAAAGCCTGATAATTCGCCGCGCACACGCACCAGACCATAGGCATCTTCCACCGTGCGTTTCAGCGCCTGGGATAATTCGCTGACGGAATATTCCGGCAGATTGGCCTTTGCAATGGAACTCATCGCCAGCCTACCACACCGAACAGGTCTTGACCGGTGCCATGGGCTGACCGGGCTTGCACATAAAGGCCCTGGCAAACTGGGGCACATTGGCCACCAGACCGTTGACCCGGTATCTGCCCGGCGAATGGGGGTCGGTGGCCGCATTGAGCCGCATCTGTTCGGGGCGTTTGTTTTCGCAGGCCCATTGCGCATAACCCACAAAGAATCGCTGTTCAGGTGTCAGGCCCTGAATGGGTTTGAGGTCTTTATGCTGGGTTTCATCCTGCCAGGCGATTAAGGCCAGAATAATGCCGCCCAGATCAGCAATATCTTCGCCCAGGGTCAGTTTCGAATTGATCCTGATATCGTCGATCACCGTGTATTGGGCATATTGATCCACAATGCACTGGGCGCGCGTGTTGAATTTTTCTTCATCCGCCGGCGCCCACCAATCGGTCAGATTGCCTTTTGCATCAAACTGTCTGCCTTCATCATCAAAACCATGGGTCAGTTCATGACCAATCGTGCCGCCGGTATTGCCGTAATTGGGTGCATCATCCATGGCCGGATCATAAAGCGGTGGCTGGAGGACACCTGCGGGAAAATTGATGTCATTCATCTGCGGGTCGTAATAGGCATTGACGGTTTGTGGGGTCATGCCCCATTCGCCCCGTTCCACCGGCTTGCCGATCTTGGCCAGTTGTCGGCGTGAATCAAATTCATCGGCACGCAGGGCATTACCAAAGAAATCATCGCGCGCTATTTTCAGTCGGGAATAATCGCGCCATTTATCGGGATAACCGATTTTGTTGACGATAGCGTGCAGCTTTTCAAGCGCACGTCTTTTTGTCGGCTCACTCATCCAGTCCAGCGCCTGAATTTCGCCTGCCATGGCCGTTTCAATCTGTGCCGTCATGTGCACGGTCTGTTTTTTCAGTGCGGCAGGAAAGACCCGGCGGGTAAATTCCTTGCCCAGGGCTTCACCCAGCTGGTTGTCGACCAGAGCCACACATTTTTTCCAGCGCGGCTTTTGTTCGGGCACACCGCGCAGGCTGCGTCCATAAAAATCAAACGCTGCGTCAACAAAATCTTTTGACAGCACTGCCGCATGGTCATGGACCACATGCCAGATCATGTAGGATTTGAGTGTGGCAAGATCGGTCTGATCGATTGCGCTATCGAACGCGCGATAAAATGCCGGTTCAGCCACATTGATCGTGCCGGGCTTCTTGAGACCAAGCGCTTTGAAATATTCCTTCCAGACAAATTGCGGTGTCACGGCCTGTAGTTCGCCTTCCGTCATGTTATGGAACAGTGCTTTGGGATCGCGGCGTTCAACTTTGGTCAGGGATGCGCGCGCCAGCCGGTCTTCAAATGCAAAAATCTGCGCCGCAGTCTGATCGGTATCACCAGCCTGTCCTGCAAGTTTCAGGATCGCTGCCACATGCTGACGATATTTGTCGCGCAGGGTTTTAGTGTTGTCATCATCACGGGTGTAATAATCCCGGTCGGGCAATCCCAGACCACCAGCGTCAGCCATGGTGATCATACGGGTGGAATCGGCAAAATCCTGTGTCGGCCCGACACTGAAAAACAGATCGCCGCCAGAGCCACCGAAATGCAAACGGCCCAGCAGGGCCGGAATTTCGGATTTGGAACGGATTGCCGCAATCTGATTGAGCACCGGCTCCAGCGGCCTGATGCCCAGGGCATCAATCGTCTGCACATCCATACAGGCAGAAAAATAATCACCGATTTTCTGCTGATCCGGTGTGCGCTTTTCATCTGCTTTGCTCAGGCTTTGCAGGATGCCCCATAAAAATCGCTGATTATCCTGATAGAGTTTGCCATACACACTCCAGGATGACTGATCGGCAGGGATGGGGTTATTCGCCATCCATCCCCCACAGGTATATTGATAGAAATCTTCACAAGGGTCGGCAGACCGGTCCATCGCCGATATATCAAGGCCCGGTGTATAGGGCAGGGTCATGGTCGGTGCATCGACCGGTGTCGATGGCTGTGCCAGTGTCTGTGCCAGAGCCTGTGCCGCCACACAGGCCATCGCCACACATGCCATCACCACACATGACAGCACCATTGGATATATCTG
>CAISDR010000028.1 GCA_903884125.1 uncultured bacterium | reverse complement strand
TGGCAGTCTGCTTGATAGGAGACGCTTTTACCGTTTCAGAAACGCCGTTGGCTTCTATTGAAAGGTAGTAATGAGGTGCCTTGATCTTCGACATCGTTTATCCAGAAATAGGGCTCAGACTTAACCGCCACTATTTGAGCCAATACACTGGTCGCACAGTAAGCCAGTTACATGATTGAAATCACGCTATTAATCCAGCACATCACTGCAGGAGAGTAAATACGCAAGACTTTTGTGAGCGCGCAATCATCCCTGCAAAAATGCATCGAATCCACTGATACTAATATAGTCTAAACGGGCTGACATGCCTAATAAAGTTGGTATGCAGGGCAGTTTCGGCCGCAACCCTAGGCGTATGTATCCACATTTTGGCCCCTGCCCGGCCCCGGCGCAGGCGTCACACTCGGCGGGCTGCCAGCACTGGTGGTTGACGAGTTGGCCACTGTCGCATTGTAATTCAGACTGACTGCCTGCGATGTCTGGTTAGACGGCGCATTTACCCCCAGATCCGCATTGGCCGGGGTGGTCGGCGTCACTTGCGGAACATTGGGTGGTGGGCCGCTTGGCTGGGCATTTGTGGTCGAGACTGAACTCATGACCTGACCGGTCCTTGAAAAGTGGACAATCTTTGCCGAGATTATAGCACAGAGCGGATCAGGATCTCAGTTTTCTTTTGCAGCACGCTGCACAAGAAATGACTGGCAATCCGAACTAAGATCGGCCCGATGGTCTTTTAGGCAGAGGGCAAGTTCGTCCCCCCTTACTGACGGGCAATACTGGTCGCGGTCCTTGGCGCAGGCCATCATACCGCCTTCAAAGCCCCCCATCCCCTCGATTGCTACCCGGCAGCCTATGCTTAGATTGGTTTCCATACGCCGAAGGCAAACCAGCACCCGTTCGCTGCCCGGCGGCATCCCGGTGCAGTATTTCTTGAAATCCGAAAGGCAGGCTTCACGCATCGGTGGAGCCGAACCAGAAGACTGGGCCTGACTGATCGTTGCGCCCAAACAGGCGGGCAGGATAATAAAGACCGTTACCAGCTTATGGACCGACGCCGAAATTCCCATATCCAAATATTCCGAGATAATAAAATGTCGGAGTTAGTATAAGGCTAAATGGGTGGAAACTCCATTATGGTTGCATCGGCTGGTAGGTGCCGAGAAATCTGTCCACATCAACCAGCTCCCGGGCCAAATTCCCAGATACGATACCAGAATGAATTGGGCTTATTGCTGACAGCAACATTACCATATCTGCCCGCACAACGCTCTCGGGATTCGCCTGCAATCTCTCCAGATGATGTCGGACGAACTGAAAAATCTTCACTTCGGCAACCAGCCCGGAACCGACGCAAAGTTCAACAAAATGTCGTGACATGTTCAGCATCTGGGTAAGCAACTTTGTCCAATCGCCGGATTTCCCAAAGGCCGACTGCATCTGCCCGGCAAGGTCGATGAAATGCCGTACTTCGCGCACGATTCGACGCTCTTCCAACAGTGCCAGAGTCTGCGTGACCTGTTCCTTCAGATTTTCATTGGAAATTGGTTTACCTTCGATCCGCGCCTTTAGGGCGTTGGGGGGAACCACGGGTCGTTCGGATTCGTGATTGTAGAAGCTAACCCGGCGGTCCGGGCCAATATAAGTTGACGTTGCAATGAAATTTCGCGGCTTTTGAACCTGCTTTTCGAGGCGTTGAAGCAGCGATTGCAGTGCCACAGGCTTGAAAACAAATTCATCAATGCCAGCAGCCAACATCCGGTCCATCAAAGCACTACGATCACTGGACACCAAAAACAGTACCGACAAAAACGGATTCGGCCCAAGACGCGACCATCGCATTTCATGAATCAAAGCCGCGATATCGCCGCTTAGATCCTCGTCAAAAATCGCCACTTCAGGCATTTTGGAAGTCAAATACGCGCGCGTGACCTGAATATCCGCAGTATCCAATAGATTAGTAAGACCAACACTGATCAGAGAATTTTTTACCCTGATACAGTTTGCAGCAGTTGTACGCGCATACAATACGGGAATTTGATCTTTATTATTCATTTCGAGTGAAAACATCTACGCAACCTGCAACGAATATTTAAAAGCGAACAGAACTACAGGCTCAATTCAAAGCCATCAACGACAACCTACTCGACTGATGCCGAGCATAACGTACCCGGCACCAAATGTTAAACACTATGACGCAAGTTTTTCGGATGAGCACATTTCTTCCGAAGAGCAGGTGCAGGAAATGCCTTGCGGCTTTTATATTTCAAGCCGACGGATCAACCCAGATATGCCGAAGTTAATAATAGTTCGGCACATACATTTCACGAGATATCGGCTGGCGCGTGTAATCCGGGTTGTGGACTCGGGCCGGTAAAACGACTGGATCGCGGGGAACCTCTTCGTAGGCAAGCTGCTCCAAAAGGTGGCGAATGCAATTCAGCCGCGCCTTCTTCTTGTCCACCGCCTCCACCAGCCACCAGGGAGCCTCAGGGATATGCGTACGCTCAAGCATTGCCTCTTTGGCTTTTGTATATTGCTCCCACCTGCGGCGGGACTCCAGGTCCATGGGCGATAATTTCCATTGCTTGATCGGATCATGAATACGCATCTGGAATCGGCGATGCTGCTCATCGTCGGTAATTGAAAACCAGTATTTGATCAGAATAATCCCTGAACGGATGATCATCTTTTCAAATTCGGGAACGGTATCAAAAAATTCGTCAACCTGAGTTTCATTACAAAACCCCATTACCCGCTCCACCCCCGCTCGATTGTACCAGGACCGGTCAAACAGGACGATTTCACCACCTGCAGGAAGGTGATTCACATATCGCTGAAAATACCATTGAGTACGTTCCCGTTCACTTGGGGCCGGTAGTGCCACGACCCGGCAGACGCGGGGGTTAAGACGCTGGGTGATACGTTTGATTACCCCGCCTTTGCCTGCAGCATCCCTGCCTTCGAACAATACAACCACTTTAAGCTTTTTATGAGCAACCCAGTCCTGCAACTTGACAAGTTCGTGTTGCAGCCGAAAAAGTTCGCGGAAATACAGATGGCGGTCCGTCGCGGCATCCGGTTCTGGGTCCGACGACAAACCGTCCAGAAGTCGATCCAGCCGTCCATCATCCAGTTCCATTTCCAACTCTTCATCAAAGCTGTCGGCCAGATCCTCTTCAACCCAATTACGAATGGATTGGTCGGATGGCGTTGGTTGTTGCCCTGATTTCTGGCCGTTCTGATCGCTCATTGGCACTCCCGCAGCCGGTCAGACCGGCAATTTCATGGTTTCAACGTCATGAAAATCGACTCTATTACACCGAGGTGCCAAATCTATGACAGTTACGCTCGGATTTGTGTCCCATTTGACCGGCAGTCAGTTGAATATTATTTCTCTTGCGGGGCAGTTTCGTTCAGGGGGCAGCGTGTTAGGCCAGGTATTATTTAAAACGAGAAACCCGTTCGGGTGGCAAGCAGGGCTTTGGTCATTGCTGGCGATTGGAATGGCTGGCCTTTTCCTGCTAGCCACCATCCGGTCTGGTCAGCCCTGGGATGGGGATGCCGAGCTCTACATCCGTGAAGCGCTCAACATCATAGGGGGTGAACGATATGGATTCTCCCATTACGTGATAAATCCGATCGAACCGCACCACCCCTCTGCCATGCCGCCCGGTCTTCCACTGGTACTCGTTCCGGTTCTGGCCATGTTCGGGATCAATTACTGGGCAATCAAAGCTGAATTGGTTTTCTGCTTCCTTGGCCTGATGGGCATCGTCGCTCATTTGGGCCGACAGCATCTGTCACCGTCCCAAACTTTTGTAATATTATTGGCGCTGGGGTTTAATCCGTTTGTGTGGATGTTCAAGGATGTCGTCTATTCAGAATTTCCATTCATGCTCTTTGCCTATGGGGCACTTGCTGCAATTGATGAACTTGACCGCAGGATCAGGTATCGTCGCATGGCCCCACTGCCTTGGCGCCTGATCACAATTATCGGGGTCCTGCTTGCCGCAAGCTTGCTGATTCGTACTGCGGCGATTGCACTATTCGCCGCATTTGCTGGTCAATGCCTGTTTCGAAACAGGCGCTTCTTTATTTCTGCGGCCAGTGCCTTGGTGATTGCCCTGATTTTCAATTCGGTAATCTCGCGGGCCTTTCCTGCTGATATTGGCACCTATACCTCACCGCTCGATGTCTGGCGCAATGGCGCCTTGAACGAAAACCTGGCGCTGATCCGGTTTAATTGTGCGGCGTATGCCGGTGCACTGATCGATCTGATCAAGGGGGCAGTCGATTACCCGCCGCCTTTAAACTGGCTGGTTGGCGGTTTTGCTAGCGCAGCCATTAGCCTTTCGCTATTTCGCATTATCTGGATGGGGTGGCAAAAGCTTGAAATATTCGACCTGTTCGTTGGCGCCAGTCTGGCGATGCTGATCTTGTTTCCGATTGCACAGGAACCGGCGCGGTATGCATTGCCCATTCTGCCAGTTTTGCTGTTTCGCCTTGTGGGCGCATTTCATGGCCGCGCTTTAGTGGTGTTGACCATCAGTCTTGGCCTGGTTTACATCGCTGGATATATCCATCGACCTGCCGATGATGGCTTGTCAGTTGACCGGCCAGAGGCGCATGCGCTTTATCAGGTCATTCGCGACAATGTTCCTGCCAATGATCTGATCATTGCATCGCACCCCACAGTCATCGGTCTTTACGCGCAACGGCGTTCGACCAATCCGATTATGGATATGACCGAGGAAAGATTCTGGCAGTGGGCCGAGCAGATCGACGCAAAATGGCTAGTTACTAATTCCGCTCCGCTCATTGATCATCTGCGCCCGATTGAGCCAGCTCTTATGCCTAAGATGACTTCTGTCTATTCAAACGAACAGTTTACTCTTTACCGTCTGGATCGCGCGCGACTGTGACCAGACAGACGGATCAAATAGGCAGTGAATAAATCCCGTCAACAGCCAATACCATACCGGCCAGTCCCACCACTGCGGCCGACAGATAAGGCAAACGTGCCGACAGATTCGAAAGAGATGAAGACCGGCGTGCAAGGGCACGCGACCCCATGGCGGCGATGACGCCGACCGATACAAGGGTCACCGCCAGACCGATTGAAAAGCACAGGACCAGAAAAGCCCCAAGAGCCACTTCGCGTAGCTGAAGACATATCAGCAGTACAGTAATCGATGCGGGGCATGGAATAAGTCCACCAGTCAGACCAAATAGCATGATCTGCATTGTGGTGACAGGACCACGTTGCAAGGTGCGTTCGATATCGCGCGCATGTGCCAGCGCATGGGCATCTTCAGTATCAATCGCATGATCATGGTCATGGCCGTGGTGGTCATGG
>CAISDR010000027.1 GCA_903884125.1 uncultured bacterium | reverse complement strand
GGCCGCTGTGCGGAAATGACGTCTTGGGTGGCCCGGCTCACTTACAATGCCTGCATTATGCCCACCGGATGTCAGCGCAAAGGTAATGTCGCCGTCGTTCAGCAGATGAATTTTATAAACTGATCGCCACGGTGCAACATGATCCGTTTCAGTTCCAACGACAAACATCGGGGCAGCAATATCCTTGACCGAGATGGCATGCCCATCCACACGGTATCGTCCTTCAGCCAGATCATTATGCAAAAACAGGCTGCGCAAATATTCGCTATGCATGCGCGAAGGCATACGAGTAGCATCAGCATTCCATGACATCAGGTCATTGGGGTGTTCCTGCGTGCCTAGAAAATAACGGCGGATCGCCCGTGACCAGACCAGATCATTAGAATGCAGCATCTGGAAGGCACCGGCCATCTGGCCGCCATCCAATGTGCCACGCGCCCACATGATATCTTCCAACAGCGCAATCTGCGCTTCGGTGACAAAAAGCTGCAACTCGCCCGCTTCCGAAAAATCAACCTGTGCGGCAAGCAATGTAATCCCCGCCAGACGGCCATCAGAACGATCCGCCATAGCCGCGGCCCCGATGGACAACAATGTGCCCCCAAGACAATAGCCGCAGGCATGGACCCGTTTGGCCCCCGTGATCGTTTGCACCACATCCAATGCTGCCATCATGCCTTTCGTGCGATAGTCATCCAGTCCGATTTTTTCAAAACCGGCATCTGGATTGCGCCAGGAAATACAAAATACACTAAATCCCTGATCAACCAGATATCGGATCAGAGAATTGGTCTGGCTGAGATCCAGAATGTAATATTTCATGATCCATGCCGGGACGATCAGGATGGGTATTGAGTGCACCTTTTCGGTTGTTGCGCGGTATTGAATCAGCTCCATCAATTCATTTCGGAAAACAACCGAGCCGGGGGTTGCAGCAAGGTCGATACCGACTTGCTGGCCGGCTGATCCGTCGGATTTGCCCGAACGCAATGCCCATATATCGTCCAGCATGTTTGACAGGCCGCGGATCACGTTCTGCCCGTTGGTCTGTTGGGTTTCCGCGATCACTTGTGGATTCAAAAACGGCATGTTGCTGGGTGAAAAAATATCCAGAAACTGGCGAACAGCAAATTGCACGATACGTTCATTCGCCGGATCAACGCCGCGCAGGCCGACAGTGGCGGCTTTCCACCATTTTTCGCCCATCAAGGCCTGCTGCTTTAGAATATTAAATGGCAATGCAGCCCAGGCGGCGGATTCAAATCGCGGGTCATTTTCGGCGGGCGCATTGTTCTGCATCAGGTCATGACCCCAAATGGCGCTGGCCATTGACGCCCACTGGCGCAACCCCAGACAGGCCAGATCCAGGCGTCGGCCCGGTGCATTGGTCAGATGAATTGCCCAGTCCTGAAATGCCAGGTAAATTGCAGCCGGTGAAAGTCCGCCGGTAAAACGCGCCTGACCGGCATGCAAAACCCGGTCAAAATCGGCAAAGGATACCAGAGGTTGCGGAATGCTTGCGGGTTCCTTGCAACTTTGAACCTTTTCGGGCTTGATTGTCTCGGATCTGTCCATGGATAATTTTACCAGTTCGGGTTTGGGGTTACCATCTGCGTCCATCGTCGGCATGTCTGCCTTGATGTGTATCAACATCAGGGCGATCAACGCCAAATCGTTCCATTTTTGTCAGGTCGAAACGGGCACTTCAGGAGATCAGCGCGTGTCAGATGTCGAAGTAAAAAAGCTTCTCGGACTTTTAGACCTGGAACCGCTTGAGGTTAATATTTTCAGGGGCATTTCGCCCGAGGATCGCTGGCAGCGCGTTTTTGGCGGACAGGTGATCGGTCAGGCGCTGGTCGCAGCCCAACGGACAGTTGATGATCGTTTGTGCCATTCGCTGCACGCCTATTTTCTGCGACCGGGTGACCCAAAAATACCTATTCTCTACGAAGTTGAACGCATTCGGGACGGTAAAAGTTTTACCACACGTCGGGTAAAGGCGAT
>CAISDR010000026.1 GCA_903884125.1 uncultured bacterium | reverse complement strand
TTATCGCGATGTGGTAGGGCTTGACGTGTCAGACTGGATTGATGACCGAATGGTTTTCATGCGTGCTGGCGCGGATCACCACGATTAAGCGCTTTTACAAATGACACCGCAGGAACTGGCGGCACCCCGCGCGCCTAATATACAGGTCGAGCATTTTTCCTATCACCTTGCGACGATGGACGAAATGCGCCTGGCCGTTGATATGTTGCAGGCCCGCGCGATTACGATTGATCGTGGGTATGGTCGGCATGGTCCAGGCGGAAACACATTTATCGTATTCCGCGATCCAGATGGAAATAATGTCGAATTCTATTCCGACATGATTCAAGTAACCGAGGAAAACCCCCATAGTCCAAGAGTATGGAGCGGGGCCGAACTGGAGACCTTTGATCAATGGCACCTTGAGCATTTTGTTGTGCCACCGCCAGAGCGGATCATCAAACTTATGCCGATGACGCAGGCTACATATTCTGAAGCGGCTATTTCCGCGCAACCGGAAAAATAGCACATGGCAATGAGGCCCGATGTTACACCGGCAGGACCGCTTGCCCGGATGATCGAAGGGGTAATACTGCTTTGTGTCACCATCGGCCTGTGGGAGTCGTGTGTACGCTACTTTGATGTGAAGTCCTATCTTTTGCCTGCGCCCTCGGATATTGCTTTGGAAATGTGGCGGTCGGCGGGTTTGATCTGGGCGCAAAGCCTCATAACACTGGTCGAAGTGCTTAGCGGATTCGCCATCGCAGTTATGTTCGCGCCACTTATTGCCATTATTATTTATTCTGTGCCGCTTGCCCGGCGTACGCTTTATCCGCTGATTGTGGCTTTTCAAAGCATTCCGAAAGTGGGACTTGCACCGATTATCATCGTGTGGCTTGGGTATGGGATAAGCTCTAAAATATTTATGGTATTTTTATTCTCGTTTTTCCCAATTGTCATTGCGACTTTAGGCGGCCTGTCCGGCGTGCCCGCTAATCTCGAAGAACATTTTCGTGCCTTGAATGCAGGACTCTGGCCACTGTTTTGGCGCCTCCGAGTGCCTGCAACACTGCCAAACTTTATTGACGGCTGCAAAATTGCCATGCCGCTCGCGGTTATCGGAGCCATCGTTGGCGAATTCGTTGGGTCAAATGACGGGCTTGGGAATCTGATTTTGGTTGCCACCGGCTCATCGCGTACGGCACTGACATTTGCAGCACTCACTGCCGTCACCTTGTTGTCCTTTTTGCTGTTCTATTTAATTGAACTTATTGGAAAGCTGGTTTGGTGGAGAGCGGTATGACCCAGGCCGTTCATGTCGATGCCGTAACCAAAACGTTTCTTTCAGGTTCGCCGAAAAACCTCGGAACGCTTGCGCTTGAAAAGGTTGGTTTCGACGTTGCCGACCGCGAATTCGTTTCGATTCTTGGTCCGTCTGGATGTGGAAAAAGCACGATGTTGAGGATGCTGGCTGGTATCATTCCATGTGCCGAAGGTGAGATCGTCGTGCGGGGCGAGAAAATTTTTGCCCCCCGCGATGATGTCGGGTTGGTATTTCAAACGTCGAATTTGCTGCCGTGGTGTACGGTTTGCGATAATTTGCGGCTGGGTGTCGAAATTCGCAGAGGCCGTAAAGCAGCGCTTGCCCTTGATATTATCCCTATGGTCAGGACACTGGGGCTGGAGGGTTTTGAGAATTCTTTTCCTCACCAATTGTCTGGTGGTATGCGCCAGCGAGTTACAATTGGTCAGGCTCTGTTGATGGAACCTGCCCTGCTTTTGATGGACGAACCGTTTGGCGCGCTGGATGCTTTGACCCGTGACACGTTGAACATGGAATTGTTACGGCTTTGGCAAAGAAATCGAAAGACGGTGATCCTGGTAACTCACTCTATACCCGAAGCCATTTTGCTTTCC
>CAISDR010000025.1 GCA_903884125.1 uncultured bacterium | reverse complement strand
TGATCCGGCCTGTCGTCATACGCTGACAACTCTTTCCCTTCCAGATCAGGGGCTTATCGAAGTGGACGCCTTCCCCTCGCTTGCGACACCAAGGCAGGTGGATCCATTGGGGCTTTTGCCGGGTATCGCAATGGCAAGTTTCTGGGACGGGGACCTGGCCCATGGTGCGGCCCGGTCGGCGGGACAATTCGGTTCATTGTCGCTGATTTCCGCGCCAATTGAGCTTTTGGGGCCACAGTCCCCCTAATACAAAAAAGTTGTGTAAGACAGATTGGCGACGGTGCCGCAGTCTAGTGGCGCGAAAACCGTTTCTGCGCGCCCAAGGGCTTGGGCGCGGCACTGGCAATTTGGCCGGCGCTAATAAACTTATCCGTCTCGCTACCCGTCGCAACCGGCAGCATCTGGGGGTTCTAATGAAATTATCACAGGCAAGCATCAAAACATTTGATCCAGGTCAATTGTTGGCCAGCACGATATTGGCCATCGGCGCACTATCGCTCACCGCACCCGAAGCGATTGCCCAGCCTGCCTCCAAACCCGCAGCTGAAAAGAAGTCTTCTGGCGGCCTCGAAGAAGTCGTGGTCACCGCCCAGCGGCGCAGTCAGAACATTCAGGACGTGCCGCTGGCCGTCACCAGCTTTTCAAACCGGGCGCTCGAAGTTCAGCAGATAACCAGCACGCTGGATATTGCCCGCGTCATTCCGAATTTCTTTGCCGCGAACAATGTGGGGCAGGCTTCTGCCAACGTCTATTTCATTCGTGGTCTCGGCCAGACCCAGTCGTTCCCGACCTTTGAGCCGCAGGTTGGCACGTATATCGATGATATCTATCTCGGTCGCCAGAACGCGAATAATTTCGCCCTGTTCGGCATCGACCAGTTACAGGTGCTTCGTGGGCCGCAGGGAACGCTTTTTGGGCGTAATTCCACCGGTGGCGCGATCGTTGTCAGCCTTCAAAAACCTGCTGATGATTTCGGCGGCATGGTTGAAGCAGGCTATGGGCGCTATGGCCGGTTCCAGGGCCGCGCATCGGTTGATCTGCCAGTCAACAGCGAATTCAAGACCAAGACCTCGGTCTTTGGCATTGCTGATGATGGCTATGTACAGAATCTGACCACGAAAGAGAAAATGAACGCGACCCATGACTGGGGCATTCGCGAAGCCATCCGCCTAGACCCTGCCAAATATGGCAACGTGGAATGGAACGCATCTGTTGACTATTCGCGCAATGATGCGGCGAACGTTTTGAACCAGCCGGGGCCTGGTGGTGTTGATGGTTCAGGTCGCGTCGCCTATACCGGCTTCAGCCAGACCGGTGGCGCTCTGGCCGGACCGTTCCCGCTATCAGGTGGTCTGACGGGCAAAAAGGGTACATTGGGTCAGGGCGTTGTGGTGGAAAGCTATGGCGTCATGTCCAACCTGAAGGTCGGATTTGATGCCGGTGTCCTGAACCTGATCACCGGCTATCGCGGGTTGACGCAGCTGACGGCCGTCGACTTTCCCTTCACGGGTCTAGGGCCGGCCATTCCCTTTGATCTGGCAAAATTCGGGCAGTTCGCGCTGGCTCAGGACCTGAAAAGCACACAGTTCTCGCAGGAAGTGAAATGGACCGCTGATGTCGGCACCAACCTGAAATACACAGTGGGTGCATTTTATCTGTCGGAAACCAACAAGAACAATTTCGGCGCCGTGCTGAATATTGGTGCCCTGTTCGGTTTGCCAGCATTCCCGGCCCTGTATACCGACGAGTTCACGGTTAACAAAACGACATCGGAAGCTGTTTACGCGCAGGCGGATTACAAGCTGTCTGATCCGCTGACCCTGACGGTGGGTGGCCGGTTTACCCATGAAGAAAAATCGCTGACCGCAGCCCCTGCCGGTGCGCCTGCCAACGGGTTCACCACGGCAGACATTGCGAAAGCCGGTTATCTTACAAACCAGAAGGTGGATGAATTTACCCCCCGCGTGGCATTGG
>CAISDR010000024.1 GCA_903884125.1 uncultured bacterium | reverse complement strand
GATTCAAGAATACCTGAACCAGCTGATCACGGTCGCCGGGCACTTGCGGCAGGCTTGGATCAAATTCCTGAACAATGCGCACGTCCCTGGCAAAACCGGATCGGGCCAGTTTGCGAACGTGATCAAGTACCTCGTGAATATTGACAGGGTCCCGCGCGGGCGCGCGGGGATCGCCGAATGCTTCCATCTGGGCGACCAGCTTTACAATCCGGTCAGCTTCCTCGCAGATCAGGCGCGTAAGATCGCGGTCGCTGTCATTTGCATTCTGCTCCAGCAACTGGGCAGCGCCGCGTATGCCGGATAATGGATTTTTTACCTCGTGCGCCAGTACCTGCGCCATGGCGATTACAGAGCGGCCCACACCGCGGCTCATCAATTGCCGGTTCATCCGCTGGGCGATCGTGCGTTCGTCAAAGCTGATCAGCATCCGCCCCGGCTGCTCGGGCAAAACCGCCAGTTGCACGTCGATCAACCGCGCACCAGTGCGCGGCGTCTCCAGTTGCAGGTCATATTCCGCCAGGCTCATGGCACCGGACATCCGCATCTGGGCAACCAGCGCCAGCAGGGGATGACCGAATGGCAAAAGGTCGGTCAGTTTTTGGCGCGACAGAAAGCTGAAGCCTGCGGCGAAGAACTGTTCTGCGGCGGAATTGGCAAAACAGATACCACCGGTTTCATCAATGACCAGTAACGGATGTGGCAGAGCGGCCAGTACAGCACCCTGATCCACAGGCGCGCGCGGCTTCACGGAGTCCCCACCTTCCGGGTCATCAGGCATTTTTGAAGGCAGAGAGTTCATGGGGCGCTCATTTCATGAGCATGCTAGGCAGACTTTGCCAGCTTTGCAAGCGGTTGCATTGCAGCATGATTAAAAAATAAGCATAAACTAATCAATCCAATGAGTTAATGGCGTTTGTTGTGACAAAACCCGGGGAAATGCTTTCCTTTCCGGCACTGAACACTTAGGTTTGCAGATAATGAACGTGAACGGCCCCACTATTGCCCTTGTCGTCGCGGCCGGGCGCGGTCGGCGATTTGGCGGGCCCGTGCCAAAACAATATGCAAGGCTTGGTGGCGAACCGGTGATCCGTCACTGTATCCGCGCGTTTTCTGGCCATCCCAGGATTGACGCCATCAAAGTGGTGATCGGTCCGGACGATCAGGACGATTATCATGCCGCACTGGCAGGATTTGATTTACTGCCCCCCACTATTGGAGGCGAAACGCGTCAGGAATCAGTGCGCCTAGGGTTGTTGAGTGTGGCCGAAATGAGCCCTGCCCGCGTGCTGATCCACGATGCGGCACGGCCGGGGGTCACCCATGCGGTGATCGACCGTGTGCTGGACGCTCTCGAACGCCAACCGGGTGCCGTCCCCGCCCTACCAGTGGCGGATACGTTAAAGCGGGGTGATGCACATGGTGCTATCATTGCGACCGTGCCACGCGCTGACCTGTTCAGGGCGCAGACGCCGCAGGGTTTCAGGTTTGATGCAATTATGACCGCCCACCAATCGGTCATAGGTCAGGAATTGACCGATGACGCGTCTGTTCTGGAAGCTGCGGGCCTTGAGGTTACATTGGTTGAAGGGATGTCGGGTTTGGACAAGATAACAACCACCGACGATCTGGTTCGCGCCGAAGCGCTGTATGCAGCGCAGTTAGAAACCCGTGTGGGCCAGGGGATCGATGTTCACGCTTTCGGACCAGGATCATCGGTAACGATTTGCGGGATAAAAATCCCTCATTCCCATGGGCTGGTCGGCCATTCGGATGCCGATGTGGGATTGCACGCGCTGACCGATGCGATATTGGGCGCATTGGGCGATGGAGATATTGGCCAGCATTTCCAGCCCACGGACCCACGCTGGAAGGGGGCTGACAGCGCGGTGTTTCTGGCCCATGCAGCAAGTCTGGTGGCTGACCGCGGCGGAGAAATCCGGCATCTGGACGTAACCCTGATCTGCGAGGCCCCCAAAATTGGTCCTCATCGCGAAACCATGCGCAAACGTATTGCCGAGATCATTAATCTGGATCTGTCGCGGGTCAGCGTAAAGGCCACAACGACCGAGCGTCTGGGCTTTACCGGCAGGCGCGAAGGGATTGCGGCAGAGGCTGTGGCAACCCTGGCGCTGCCGCCGGTCGGATTACCGTAATGAACGATACCAAGGCACGAATGATTGCAACCGTCTTTGGTATCGGCGAAGCAAAACCGGCACCAGGGACACTTGCTTCGTTTGCTGCCCTGCCTGTGGCAGCGTTTGTCACCGCAACCGGCGGACATGCGGCCCTGATGATCCTGACCGCAGCGGTGTTTGGCATCGGTCTGTCGGCCGCGGGTCATCACGCCAGAACTTTAGGTGTGTCCGATCCGGGGGAAATTGTCATCGATGAAGTGATTGGTCAGTGGATTGCCCTGCTGGTGGCACCGGTTGACCCTTATGCCTATGCCGTTGCCTTTGTGATGTTCCGAGTTTTTGACATCTATAAGCCGGGGCCGGTTGGCTGGGCCGACCGCGAGGTCAAGGGCGGCATGGGCATCATGCTGGATGATGTGCTGGCCGGTGCCATGGCCGGTATGGTCATCTTTGCCCTGGGACTTTTTTCGTATCACTTTCAGGGCCATTGAACCTTGCGCGGGCTGCGATGAATTTTGATCTGCACTTGTTGCGACTTGCTGAAGCGGTACTTGCTGAGGCAAAAGCACAGAAAATTTTGATCGCACTTGCAGAAAGTTGCACCGGCGGGCTGATTGCTGCCCATCTGACCGAAATTCCCGGCTCGTCGGCCGCCTTTGATCGCGGGTTTGT
>CAISDR010000023.1 GCA_903884125.1 uncultured bacterium | reverse complement strand
TTACCGATCACATTGCTGTATTGCGCCCTCATGCATGGCTGATGTTGGGCCATTGTGCGGGGCTGCGCCATAACCAGCGGCTGGGGGATTTTGTTCTGGCACACGGCTATGTGCGCGAGGATCATGTGCTGGATGCCGATCTGCCGACCTGGGTTCCTGTACCGCCTTTGGCTGAGGTGCAGGTCGCATTGGAACAGGCCGTGGCCGAAGTGACCGGGCTGGTTGGCTATGAATTGAAAAGCGTGATGCGGACCGGCACTGTTGCATCTGTTGATAACCGCAATTGGGAACTACGGCACCAGCGCGAACCGGTCGAACGTTTCACGCAGAGCCGCGCCATAGCGGTAGATATGGAAAGTGCGGCCATCGCAACCAATGGTTTCCGATTCCGGGTACCCTATGGCACCTTACTTTGTGTCTCGGACAAGCCGCTGCATGGCGAGATAAAACTGCCGGGAATGGCGGATGCGTTTTATCGCACCCAGGTGGACCAGCATCTGAAAATCGGTATTTCCACCATGGAAAAACTGCGCGCGCTTGGCCAGGAGCGTTTGCATTCCCGCAAGCTCCGGGCGTTTACGGATGCTGCATTCCACTAAAGTGCCGCACCTGGGTCAATTTAACAAAACTTGACCTTGCGTCCCAACCCGCCTAGGAACCAATATAACTTAGTCCCGATAACAAACGGGCAATAGACGTCTTGTGCGCCGGGTGTGGCGTTTTTGGGAGGATCAGATGCAGCACGTCGAGGATTTCGTCTTTAGGTTCAGAGCGGTAATCCTCGCTCTTCTGGGGCTTCTGACCCTGACCATGGGGTATTTCGCAAGCCAGTTGCAGATGGATGCTGGATTTGCCAAGACCCTGCCCATCGGCCATGAATACATCAATACCTTCCTGAAATATCAAAATGAGTTTGCCGGTGCGAACCGCATCCTGGTCGTACTCGAGGCCAAGCCGCAGGCGGGTGAAAAAGTCGGCAACATCTTTACCCCGGACTTTTTGAATACGCTAAATGCTGCAACGCAAGATGTGTTCTTTATTCCCGGTGTCTCGCGTGGCTCGGTCCGGTCGCTGTGGACGCCTAATACGCGCTATCTGGAAATCACCGAAGACGGCCTGCGCGCCGGTGACGTCATTCCGTCATCCTTCAAGGCAACACCTGAAAGTATGGGGTTGGTGCGCGACAATACGCTGAAAGCCGATCTGGTCGGACGGTTGGTCGCAACTGATTTTTCTGCGGCCATGATTGCGGCGGAACTACAGGATATTGACCCAAGCACGCGTGAACGACTGAATTATTTCCAGGTTTCTGATCGCCTGGAAGCAAACATCCGCGCAAAATATAATTCCGATAAGATCGATGTCAAAATCGTAGGCTTTGCCAAGTTGATCGGCGACATCAAAGACGGCGCACAAAGCGTGCGCATTTTCTTTGTGGTGGCCTTTGCCCTGACGGTAATGGCGCTATACCTTTATTGCAGGTCCTGGTCACTGACGATTGTCACGCTGACTTCTTCGCTGTGTTCACTTGTCTGGCAATTCGGCCTATTGCGGATCATGGGCTTTGGCCTTGATCCCATTGCGATCCTTGTTCCCTTTCTGGTCTTTGCCATCGGCGTCAGCCATGGTGTGCAGCAGGTGAATATGGCAGCAGCCGAAATCGCTTCCGGTAAGTCGAAGATACGGGCAGCGCGTGACACGTTCTCGTTCCTGCTGCGGCCTGGGGCTGTAGCACTTGGCACATGTATCGCAGGCTTTGCCACCCTGTTCATTATCCCGATTGGTGTGATTCAGGATCTGGCAATCACCGCCAGCGTCGGCGTCACCTTGAAAATCGTCTCCAATCTTCTGATGCTGCCGCTGCTGATTTCCTATCTGGCGCCGACATCGGACTACGCGGCCAAGGTGAAAGAGGCCATGGCCCGTCGCGAACGCTATTGGCCGTATATCGCCCAGATCGCCAAACCGAAAAATGCCTTCGTCATGCTGGCGATCTGTCTGGTGATCGGCATTGTTGGTGTCATACGCGGCGAAAATCTGCAAATTGGTGACGTACAGGCGGGTGCGGCTGAACTTAGGCCCGACAGTCAGTATAATCTGGATGCCAAATTCATCGTCAACAAGTTCAGTCTGGGGCTGAATGTGCTTACCGTGATTGTGGAAACGCCGGAAGCTGCCTGTGTCGACTATCATGTCATGAACATGATGAGCCGGTTCCAGTGGGAAATGCAGAATGTCGAAGGCGTGCAGGATGCCATCGATCTGGCCAGCCTGTCGCAACGCATCGCAGCCATGTGGATGGAAGGGGACCCGAAATGGATTTCTCTACCCCATGACACCACAGCCTTGAGCCAGGCAACCAATCCGGTTGGCACGTCATCAGGGCTCTATAACTCCACATGTTCGGTGATGACCCTGCAGGTCTTTACTGTTGATACCAAGGCGGCAACTGTCAGCCGCGTGACCAAGGCGGTCGAGGCATTCCGTGCCCGGCCCGAAAACAAGATCGAAGGTGTCACCATCCGTCTGGCCAGTGGCAATGTGGGCATTGTCGCTGCCACCAATCAGGTGGTCAAAGACGCCGAAGTCCCCATGCTGCTTTATGTGTATTTCGTCGTCATGACACTGGTGGTGATCACCTATCGTGAATGGCGCGGTGCATTGTGCTGTGTCGTTCCGCTGATCCTGTCGACCATTATCGGCAACTGGTTTTTAACCGAAATGCAGATCGGCCTGAAAATCGCCACCCTGCCAGTGCTGGCGATTGCGGTTGGTATTGGTGTCGACTACGGCATTTACGAATATAACCGCATTCAGCGTTATATGCAGATGGGTAAGTCACCGTACGAAGCCTATCTGCAAGCGTTGAAGGACGTGGGCTCGGCTACCATGTTCACCGGCTTCACACTGGCAGTCGGGGTGACAACGTGGGTGTTCTCGGCCTTGAAATTCCAGTCTGACATGGGGCTTTTGTTAAGCTTCATGTTCATGGTGAACATGATCGGTGCCGTTACCCTGCTACCCGCATGTATCGCCATTCTGGAATATCTGTTCCCGCGGAAATTTGTGCCGCTGACCGAAGAACAGATCGCAGATCTGAAACGCTACGCCCATTAAACCTCGGGCAAATGGCGATAAGCTGAGGGGGGCGCTGTTCGGCGCCCCCCTTTATTTATGGCCCTCGACAAAGGCGCGGATCAGATGGTGGGCAATTGCCATGGCGGGTGGCACAAAGAAATCCTTTGTCTCGCCTTTCAGTGCCAGCGCCAGTTCCTCGCGCGAAAACCAGCGGGCTTCGGCAATTTCGGTATCATCAATGATAATGTCTTCGCTGATCCCCTCGGCCAGACAGCCGATCATGAGCGACATCGGGAACGGCCATGGCTGGGTGGCGAAATAATCAACTTTGCCGACCTTGACGCCAACCTCTTCCATGATTTCGCGGGCAACTGCTTCTTCGATGGTCTCGCCCGGTTCGACAAAACCGGCCAGCGCCGAAAACATCCTGCCCGGAAAGGTCTTGGCGCGGCCCAGCAGCGCACGACCCTCACGATGGGTCAGCATGATGACGACCGGGTCAGTGCGCGGAAAATGTTCGGCCTTGCAATGACCGCAAATGCGCTTGTAGCCGCCCTCAATCACCTCGGTTGCTTTGCCACATTGCGAGCAGAATGGATGCCTGCGGTGCCATTCGATCATGGCGCGCGCCTGAGCCATAATCGCCGCTTCGCCACCGGCCAGCTCGCCGCTCATCACTGATCCGCGCAGATCCTTGAAGCTGCCGCCAAATCCATCCAGCACACCGCCATTCAAGGTCGGATCGGCATTGACCCGCATCTCAACGGCAAAATGCGCCCGATCCCCATCCATGCCCAGAAAGATCACCGCACCCGGACCATCCCAGCTTGCTTCAATCAGGCCCGGCCTGATCCAGCCCAGACAGGGCGGATCATTGCCCTGCGCAGGCAGCAGATACGGTTTGAGGTCATAGACCGGAAGCTGCCTGCTGGAGGGGTCCTTCAGTCTGGCCTTGAGCCAGGCCTGATCGACCCGATAGTGACCGGCACGGTCCAGTGGGTTTTGTGCAAAAATCATGGGGTATTTTTCAAACATGGCCGAACCCTTGCACGGTCCGGGGCTTTGCTCAAGTCTATGCTT
This sequence comes from uncultured bacterium, assembly GCA_903884125.1. Taxonomy (GTDB): domain Bacteria; phylum Pseudomonadota; class Alphaproteobacteria; order CAISDR01; family CAISDR01; genus CAISDR01. Next base: position 10,035 of record CAISDR010000023.1, on the reverse strand, counting down.
TGGAACCGGATTCCGGCGGCGCGGCAGGCAGGAACAGACGTGCAGCAAGCCCGCCTGCCGGCAGATTGGCAAGGGTTATGTCGCCACCATGGGCCCGCGCCGTTGACCGTGCGACCGAAAGGCCAAGACCCACGCCACCCGACGCCTTGTTTCTGGATTCCTCCAGACGCAGAAACGGTGTAAAAACCCGCTCCAGATCATCATCAGGAATACCCGGACCGTTATCTTCGACAATAATGGCGTAGCCATCTTTTTCAGATTCCACCCGTAAGATCGCACCTCCGCCGTAGAGAACCGCATTACGCACCAGATTGGTCAGGGCACGTTTAAGACTGGATGGCCGTGCCAGCACGATTGCCGGAGGCCCAGACATCACGTCGGCACTTGACCCAACCGCCTGCTGATCGTCAGCCACAATTCGGCACAGGTCCTGAAGGTCAATCTCGATCACCGGCTCGACTTCCGCTTCGTTGCGGGCAAACGCCAGGCTTTCGCGGATCATGGCTTCCATTTCATCCAGATCGGCAATCAGCTTGGCGCGGTCTTCATCGTCCGGCACAAACTCAACGCGAAGGCGCATGCGCGTCAACGGCGTTCTAAGATCGTGGCTGATTGCCGCCAGCATGGTGGTCCGATCAGAAATGAATTTCCTGACCCTGCCTTGCATCCGATTGAAGGCAGCTGCGGCCTGACGCACCTCTTCCGGGCCATCTTCGGGCAATGGTGCGCTGTCTGCATTGCGACCCAGTCTTTCTGCGGCAGCGCCGAACAGGGCCAATGGAGCAGTGACCCGGCGCGTTGCCCACCAGCCAAGTGACAGGATCGTCACGGCAAAAAGGCTGAAGGCAATTACAAATCGGGTGTAGTTGAATGGCGCATGAATGGGGCGGGCGGTGACCTGCATCATCTGGTCGCCGCTGGGCAGGGGCAATTGCAGGCGCACCATTCGGTTTGATGCCTGCTGTGTCAGGCGGGTCAGTTCGTGTTCCGCCTCCAGGGCATCTTCATTGGCCGATCGTGCTTCATCCAGGGCGATGGTGCGCGCCTCCGGATCAGCGGTGGCGGCGGCATCGCGCTGAGCAGCCACGACGCGGGTGCGTGCTTCCTCGATCTGTTCATGGGCCGCATCAATATAGCTGCGCAACGTTTCATTGGCCTCGACGATCTGATTTTGGATGTCGCCCTGAACAGCACGGGCCTGATCCAGCGCGCGCTGGACATTATCCTGCATCAATATCGCCTGCCCCATGGTCTGGGCAAATTCGTCCTGAATACGCCGGTTCATTTCCAGCTGCCGCTGTACAATTTCCTTAATGTCTGTAGCTGCGGGATCAATATCAGGCAATCGAATCTGCGGCAGTTGCAGATTCGTCGGAAATTCAATTGGTGCTGGCCCGGTCGGCATGCCCATATTCAATGGTGCGTCAACATTTGGCGCGGGCGGACGCGGCATGGTCAGATTAAACGTAATAACCGACCGTGGCTCGGGTGGTGCTGGCGAAGATGGAGGCTGAGCTGGTGGCGCACCCATGGGGGCGATCTGGATGAACAAGTCGGATGAACGCAATGCTTCAAGAATCTGTTCGCGTCCACCCGACGGTGCTGCCGCAATGACCTTTTGTGCTATTTCAATCCGCTCGCGCAGATCGCGGCCTTCGACCTGACGTTCTAGTAATGCCCGGTCGTAACCATAAAAGGCCAGACCAATAAGCTGGCTGACCAGCAAAGTTGCGGCAAGGACAGCGATGGTTCCAGCACGTATCGACTGTGGCTGGAACCAGGAAATTATTCTTTTGAACGGCCCAAACATTTTCATCAGCAACTTAAGCTTCAACCGGTGCTGTTAAAACATAACCGCCGGCGCGAATGGTCTTGATCAAGCGGGGCACAGCAGGATCAGTCTCAATTTTACGTCGTAGACGGCAGACCTGGGCATCGATGGCCCGGTCAAAGGCATGGGCATCGCGCCCGCCCAGAATATCCAGCAACTGTTCGCGGCTTAACACCCGACCGGCGCGTTCAACCAGCGCCAGCAGCAGGTCGAATTCACCTGCCGTCAGATTTGCCAGCACATCATCGTCCCTGCGCAGTTCGCGACGGTCCACATCCAAAATCCAGCGATCAAAACGATAACGCTTACCAACACTGTCTTCGTGGCGCACCGGGGCTTGGGTTGCAAAGCGCCGCAGGACCGCACGTATTCGAGCAAGCAGCTCGCGTGGATTAAAAGGTTTGGGCAGATAGTCATCCGCACCGACTTCAAGACCGATGATCCGATCGGTTTCTTCGCCTTTGGCGGTGACCATGATGACCGGCACGGACATCCGGGCGCGCAGATCACGACACAGGCTCAGCCCGTCTTCGCCCGGCAGCATCAGGTCCAAAATCACCAGATCAAAGCGACGGTCGGCTAATGCCCTGCGCATCGCCAGACCATCTCCCACCGCTGTCACGCGATATCCGTTCTGCTTCAGAAACCGGTTAATCAGCTCGCGGATATCCCGGTCATCCTCGACGATCAATACGTGCGGGGATGGCGCATTGGTTAAGGATGGGGCGATCTCTGCCATGGCACTACTCATGATTTGAGGGAATATCATAACCAATCGCGCCGCCAATGGCCAAATGGTAACGATTTGTTACCAGGACCGTCCCGGCAACGCGGTGTCAAAAAAAACTCGACCTGGCGTTTTCAAGGGGCAATTGTAATTTTGGTATGAGACGATTGAACACTTGCGTCCTTACCCCGCCTTTGGGATATAGTGCATCCGGGAGGTTGGCGATGGACGGGTTCCTCGCCAATCCGGTCAGGTCCGGAAGGAAGCAGCCGTAACGAGTTCTTCTCGGGTCGTTTGTCCAGCCTCCCACCCCTTTTCATTCACCCGCCAAGGCTCGGTAGCTTAACCATGCCGCCACAGAAATGAGCCCCGCCGACGAAGATTCTGAAACCGGCACGGCATCAACCGGCGGCGGGGTTGACCTGTTCGGCGAACCCATAGGTGCCGCCGACCAGGGCGCGCGGGAGGCTTATCGGGTATTGGCGCGCAAATACCGCCCGTCGACCTTTAGCGATCTGGTTGGCCAGGAAGCGATGGTGCGTACCCTGTCAAATGCCTTTGACACCGGTCGGATTGCCCATGCGTTCCTTTTGACAGGTGTGCGCGGGATTGGCAAAACAACCACCGCCCGGATCATTGCCAAGGCGCTGAATTGCGTCGGCCTGGATGGAAAAGGGGGGCCATCCATTTCGCCATGCGGGCAATGCGAGCCGTGCGTGGCGATTGCGGCATCGCGCCATATCGATGTGATGGAAATGGATGCCGCCTCGCGCACAGGCATTGGCGATATCCGCGAACTGATTGACGGTGTCAATTACCTGCCAGCCTCTGCGCGGTATAAAGTCTACATCATCGACGAAGTGCACATGCTGTCGACCGCCGCGTTTAACGGTTTACTCAAAACCCTTGAAGAACCGCCAGCTCATGTAAAATTCATTTTTGCCACCACAGAGCTGCGCAAGATTCCGGTGACCGTGCTGTCGCGATGCCAGCGTTTCGATCTGAAACGGCTGGACCAACCGACTATGACCACGCATCTGGGGCGTATCGCAGGACTTGAATCAATTGTAATTGATGATACGGCACTTGGACTTTTGGCACGTGCTGCTGAAGGTTCGGTGCGTGATGGGCTGTCACTGCTGGATCAGGCAATCGCACATGGCGGCGATAAAATTGATTCAGAAACAGTGCGCGCGATGTTGGGACTGTCGGATCGCACGCGGGTCTTCGATCTGTTCCGGCGAATCATGGCAGGTGAAATTGCCCAGGCCCTGAATGAAGTGCGCTCGCAATATGATTCAGGTGCAGATCCACAGGCGATCTTGCGCGATCTTCTGGATCTGACCCATTTCCTGACCCGGATCAAGATTGCCCCAGAAGCTGCCGAAGATCTGACGGTTGCAGACAATGAACGCCCGATTGCCCGCGATCTGGCCGCACGCCTGACCATGCCGGTCCTGGCGCGCACCTGGCAGATGCTGCTGAAAGGTTTTGGCGAAGTGCGTGATGCACCAAGCCCGATTGCGGCAGCGGAAATGCTGATTGTGCGCCTGGCATATGCAGCCGAACTGCCCAATCCCGCCGAACTGGTGCGCCAGTTGAAAGATCAGCCACAAGCCGCGTCCCCCTCGCCCGGTCGGCCATCGGGTCCACCATCAGGCCCGGCGACCAGTGCCTATGCCGGGCGCACGATGTCCACCAGCAACGCCATGCCCCAGCGCGCACCGGTGGCGCAGGCATCTAGCCCGCGCCCAAACGCTGATATTGTGCCTATGCCTGAAAGTTTTGAAGCGGTAGCCGAACTGGCCGGAATCAAGCGCGATCTGGACTTAAAATATCAACTGGAAAGCCAGATGCATCTGGTGCGATTTGAACGCGGGCGGATTGAATTTCGCCCGACTGAACGCGCACCCGTTAATCTGGCCGCTGATCTGTCGGCCAAATTATCTAAATGGACGGGCGAACGCTGGGTCGTATCGATTTCAAATGCAACCGGGGAACCCACCCTGGTTGAAACCAAACGCCAGAGCGAGCAGGCAGCCCGTAGTGAAATCCGCCAGCATCCACTGGTTGCCGAAGCATTGAAATTTTTTCCTGATGCCGAACTGATCGAAGTGCGCGAACTGATGCAAAATCTTCTAGCAACGGTGATTGATTCTGCAAATGACACCAGCGATGAGCTTTTAGGCCCTGATGGTCCCATTGATCCTTATGAAGATGCCGAGGACGCATCATGAAATCTTTCACTGACATGCTGAAATCCGTGCGCGATCTTGAATCCATGGCCAAAGACATGCAGGCCAAAATATCTGCCATCGAGGTCAGTGGTGCGTCGGGTGCCGGTCTGGTTCAGGTGCGGTTGAACGGGTCAGGTGCGATGGTTGGTATCGACATCGACAAAAGCTTGTTGCTGGCCGACGAACGCGAGGTTTTATCTGACCTGATTGTCGCCGCCTTTAATGATGCAAAAGCGCGGCTGGATCAGGCCATGGCCGAGCAGATGAAATCCATGACCGGTGGCCTGCCCTTGCCACCTGGTTTCAAACTGCCATTTTAGCACCATGGGTGGACCGGAAATTGAACGCCTGATTCAACTGTTGTCGAAACTGCCGGGATTGGGTCCGCGTTCGGCGCGACGGGCGGCTTTGCACCTGATGACGCGCAAAGACACGTTGATGATCCCGCTTAACGATGCGCTATCCAATGCAGCAGCACGTGTTACCGCCTGCGGAATCTGCGGTAATCTTGACAGCATCGATCCATGCGCCATTTGCCGGGATAATCGGCGTGATCCGAAATTGCTGTGTGTGATCGAAGATGTGGGCGACCTTTGGGCGCTGGAGCGCACAGCATCATTTCGCGGACGCTATCACGTGCTTGGCGGCACATTATCAGCGCTGGAAGGCGTTAAGCCCGAGGATCTTTCGATTGGCGCACTGATGGCACGGCTGGAAGAATCCGCCGGTGAAATCACAGAAGTTATTCTGGCCCTGAATGCAACGGTCGATGGCCAGACAACCGTGCATTATCTGGTGGACCGCCTGAAGGCGCTGGGTCTGAAAGTATCACGCATTGCCCATGGTGTGCCGGTTGGTGGCGAACTTGACTATCTGGATGATGGCACACTGTCTGCCGCACTGGCATCACGCCGGGCGGTGGGTTCTTAGATCGTAATTGAAACCGTCAAGGATAGACGAGCCACACGCACCAGGCGGCAGCAAGTGGCAGGACAAGGCCGGGAATAAGCTGAATATTAAAGCCAAACGATCCAGTCCCGACCGCCATCAGAATTTTTGCCAGACCGTTTGTGGTCAGCCCGGCAAGGATTGGCAAAACTGCCTTATCCCCCGCCAATGAATCAGATGCAACCAGCGATGCAATCGTCATGGTTGCTGCATGGGTGTCGACTAAACCCGCCAATGCCGTTGCCGCTATGATTCCTGCATCGCCTAACCAGCCACGCAATGCAGCGGCCAGAATGGCCACGAATGCAATCAGGGTTGCAAATAATAATGCAGCAAAAATACTGAACGCATCGGCCTTAGCTTCATTCGCCAGCCTACCCGCCGGGTGTTTCTGCCAGAGGAAAATAGATCCATAAAGACCAGCCGCACAAGCACCGGCGACCAAGGATGGCGTCATCAACGACAACAGCACCGGCGATATGCCTAACAGCACGATTCCCATTTGGATAAAAGTGGCAACCGTTGAAAACACCGCACCAGCAACTGCCGAACCTAGATTATTCGGGGCGGATTTTGATTGCGTCCCCATTGTGCCAACAAAAGCAGTTGATGAAACAAACCCTGCTGCAAGTCCGGTAATGGCTAATCCGTTTCGCGCACCCAAGGCCCGCTGGGCAATATGGCCCATCGCACTCATGGCTAAAAATAAAATCACCAAAAGCCAGATATTATGCAAATTAAGCGCGTTATATGGCCCAATGAAACGATTAGGCAATTGGGGCCATATGATAAGCGTCACCACCGCGAAAATCAGACCGCTGTTGACTTCCTGATCCGTCAGAACGTTTTTGACAAAGCGATGCAGCAGGTCCTTGGCAGCAAAGATCACGGCAATTGACGTCCCAAGCGCTGCGGCCAGAAGAGGATCAGACATAGCCAGTCCGCCCAGGATCGTCACACATAAAACACCAAACTCGGTGGTAAGCCCCGGATCGGATGTCTGGCGCTGCCAGTGAGCGATCGCCAGAAAACTTGCAACACAACCAACGGCAAACGCCAGAAAGCCGGTGTTTCCTACAAACTGGGCCAATGCCCCAAACAGGGCCGCCAGCGTGAAGGTACGAATGCCAGCCGGGCGTCGATCCGAGCCTTGACCCTTAGTGCGTTCGCGTTCCAGCCCGACAAGCATCCCAAGACCCAGGGCGATCAGAAAGTTCATCCAGGGCGAGGGAATCAATTGATATCCTTTGGCAGAACGGATGGCTGCACTGCCAGCATATGCCGATTGATCGGGCATCACCATGCCGATCTTGTTCTGCTGGCAATCTGTGCTTAATCTGCTCACGCTTTGATGTGAAATAAACAAGATGGGAGGATAAGCGATGCACGCCGAAGGTGGATGTTATTGTGGCAATATCAGATATGAAATCTCAGCTGATCCGGTGATGAAGGCGCAATGTCATTGTCGCGAATGCCAGTATATTTCTGGTGGCGCACCTAACATGTTCATGGCGATACCGATGGCAGCATTCCGTTATACCAAGGGTACACCGAAATCATTTGCGCGCAAAGATCTGGAGCGTCCGGTCACGCGCGAATTCTGCGATCATTGCGGTACGGCGCTTACCTCGCGTCCGCCGGGATTTCCGGCTGTGATTGTCAAGGTCGGAACCCTCGATAATCCAGGTCTCATGGGTGGACCGGACATGGCGATCTATATGATTGATGCGCAGAAATTTCATCACCTACCTGATGGTCTGCCTACATTTGAGCGTCTGCCTGGATAATTTGACACCAGGGGCACTGGCGGGAAATTTATCCTGCCAGATGCCTGTGGCGGCGACCTTCGGCCCGCACAGATCCATGCGGACCGATAAGCAGCGAGGTCACCTGAATTGCGCCAGCAACAAGGATGATCGCCGGACCGGATGGCAGGTCCGCATGAAATGAAATGATCAGTCCTATAGTACTTGATAACGCCGCAATTCCTGCGGCCACCAGCGCCATCTGCCCGGCATCGCGCGCCCAGAACCTTGCTGCGGCCGCGGGCAGCATCATAAGACCCACAGACATTAAAGTGCCCAGCGCCTGAAAACCGGCGACCAGATTCAGCACCATCAGCAGCATGAAAATTCCATGCCACAGCCCGCCATGCCCGCCAAGTGCGCGCAGAAAGGCCGGGTCCAGACTGTCTAAAATCAATGCGCGCCAGATCAGCGCAAGGACTGCTGTGCTGAACGTGGCAATTGTCGCGACCAGCATCAGCGCTTCATCATCAATGGCAAGAATGGTCCCAAACAAAAGGTGCATCAGATCAACACTTGATCCGCGCAGGCTGACCAGTGCCACCCCCGATGCCAGAGCGATCAGATAAAATCCGGCAAAACTGGCATCTTCCTTAAGCACCGTATTGCGGGCTACCAGCCCCGATAAAAGCGCTACTGATACCCCGGCCAGAAACCCGCCAAAGCTCATGGCCGGCAGCGACAGACCCGCGATCAGAAATCCCGCGGCAGCGCCCGGCATGACTGCATGCGATAGTGTATCGCCGACAAGGCTCATCCGACGCAGCAATAACAACGTGCCGATTGGACCGGCACTGGTTGACAGGGCAAGGCAAGTGATAAGCGCGCGCCGCATAAAGCCAAAATCGGCGAATGGTGCGATCAGAAGATCATAAAGGATCATGCCGCATCCGGTCGCAAATCATCTGGTCCTGCGCACACGGGCGCATTGTCGTCCCAGGCTTCGGCCATCTGACGCGCCCGAGCCAGCACGTTAGCCGATAACGCATCCTGAGTTGGCCCCCAGGCCAGTATGTCGCGTGCGATCACCAGACTGGTTGGGCACAAGCGCCGAGCCAGTTCATTATCATGCAGGACAATGATCACGGTCCGGCTTTGCCGGTGCCAGTCACGTACCATCGCAATCAGGTCATCGGTCGTACGGGCGTCCACCGCATTGAACGGTTCGTCTAATAAAATAATCGGTGTGTCCTGGACGATCAGTCGGGCGAAAAGCACACGCTGAAACTGCCCGGTCGACAATTCCGAAAGAATACGGCGTTCAAATCCCTGAAGGCCAACCCTGGCCAATGCCGATCTGGCACGGTCATGATCCGATCGGCTTATGGCGCGAAACAGACCCACCCGCGCCACGGCACCTAATGCCACAAAATCCTGAACCGAAACCGGAAAGGTACGGTCACATTCGGATTGTTGGGGCAGATAGCCGATATCCTGCCGCCTTAATGTTCCAAAATCGATGCGCCCGCCTGACAATGGCTTGAGTCCCGCAAGGCCTTTGAGAAGTGACGACTTTCCCGCCCCGTTCGGGCCCAGAATTGCGGTCAGCGACCCAGGGGAAAATGCCCCGCTGATATGGTGAACCGCCGGATGTCCGCCATAGGCAATCGTGACATCCCTAAGACGGATTTCATCCGCAGGTTTCAGCGGTTGTCCGATCTTGTCCAACTGTGGCGTCACGCCGCAGCCCAGAGCACAAGTCCCCATAACACGACCCCCAGCGCAATCGTGCCGCCAAAACGTGCTGTGGCGCTTAAAGTCAGTGCCGACGCCATAGTACCCTCGAAATGTTATAAGATAACATAGCATCGCCTGCCGTGCCGCTGCAAGACCAACGGATAACAACCCGTTCGCTGCAACGCACACAGTAACTGGACAATTCCTGCAATTGGGCTTAGGAAACGGCGTCGTTCTAAGGGTTGATCCGGGGTCGAATACTGACCGCGCATTGACCTTCCCCAATGGGTATTGGACCTGTTGGGACCTATTGGGACCGTCATGTCGCAAACCACATCGGCCGCAGTCGGCCCTGCTCCTGTGAGCCCCTTGGAAGCAAAGCCGGTTGGCGGCATGGTGATTGGTGCACTCGGTGTCGTCTATGGCGACATCGGAACATCACCCCTATATGCCATGCAGAAATGCTTTGGATCTGAAACCGGGGTCGAGGCGGTGCCGCAGGATATTTTCGGCGTCCTGTCACTGATCCTCTGGTCGTTGATCATTGTGGTTACCATCAAATATGTGATGTTCATCCTGCGCGCGGACAACCGCGGCGAAGGTGGCATCTTTTCATTGATGGCGCTGGCGATGCAAAGGCGCGGCGACACCGGGTATGTCGGCAAATCCATTATTGCCCTTGGCATGATAGGTGCCGCACTTTTTTATGGTGACGGCGTCATTACGCCTGCCATTTCAGTTTTATCCGCCGTCGAAGGGATTGAGCTGGAATTCCCACGCCTTGCCCCCGAAGTTGTACCCATTACTATT
>CAISDR010000022.1 GCA_903884125.1 uncultured bacterium | reverse complement strand
CGATCCGGCTTGGTATCGAAATCCGTAAAAAAATCCGGGCGATTGCCAAGGAATTTATCGAGACCGAAAGCGATCCTGCGCGCGCGTGGTTTTTTGACTGCTTTGTGCCGGACCGGGTGACCTTGGGGCCGCAGGGTGGGGCAAGTCTGCCATGGGAAGATGTGCCAACCGATGATCTGGTCAATGATGCCCGCTTCTGGGCGCTGGAACCCGGCCAGAAATGGCATGGATTCACCCATGTGGGTCCCGGTTATGCAATGACCGATCCAAACAAGCTGACAATTCTTACCCCCGGATTTGACCGGGCAACGGGCGAATATACCGATCACGGCATTCCTGCGCCCGTTGTTGCCGAATACCTGCGCGACTATCAGATTGTTCCCGAAAAGAACGATTTGAATTCGCTGCTGTTTTTGTTGACGCCCGGTGTTGAATCGTCAAAAGCGGGCACCTTGCTCAGTGCGCTGACGGCGTTCAAGCGCGCCCATGATGAAAATGCCCTGCTGGAAGATGCGCTGCCGGAATTCACTGCCCGGCGGGCACCACGTTATAATGGCGTTCGGTTGCGCGACCTGTGTGCGGAAATGCACGCTTTCTATCGTTCGCATAATGTATCGGCACTGCAAAGAATGATTTTCCGGCCGGAACATCTGCCCGAACTGGTCATGCTGCCACAAAAAGCCAATCAGCATCTGGTGCGCAATAATGTGGACTTTCTGCCAATTGATCAGATCAAGGGGCGCATTGCCACGACCCTGATGCTGGTCTATCCGCCCGGCATTGCCGTTGTTGTGCCCGGCGAGCGTCTTGATGATCGGGCGCAACCCATGATCGATTATTTCAAGGTGTTTGAAAAAAGCGCAAATCTATATCCAGGCTTTGATAACGAAGTACAGGGCGTTTACCGCAAGATTGAAGACGACGGTACAATACGTTTTTATACCTATGTAGTGCGCGAATAGTTTTTTAAATGTTGCAGTCGCCCAATTCTGACTCACCGCCCAAAATCTCTGTCCGGCCTTCCCACGAGGAAGATGTGCCAGCAATGGTCGCGATCTATACCTTCCATATCACGCGGGGTCTGGAAGGTCCCTATGTCGATCCCCACGCGCTGGAGGAAATAAAAAAGCGCCGCAAAACAATGCTAAAACGTCGATTGCCTCATTTGGTAGCGGAACTGGCAGGCGTTGTTGTCGGCTATGCGTTTGCTGTGCCGTTTCGCAAACGCCCTGCCTATCGCTATACGGTAAAACATTCGATTTATGTTCATCATGAACATATGCATATGGGCATTGGCCGGTTGCTGATTGATGCACTGATCGATGCCTGTGCCTCAAGTGGGTACCGTCAGATGATCGGCTATATCGATGGATCCAATTCGGCCAGCATGCAATTGCACGAGGCGGCCGGGTTCAAGCAGGTGGCGCATCTGCCATCGGTCGGATTTAAATATGGCCGCTGGACGGATAGCGTGATGATGCAGCGGTCGCTTGGTGATGGGGATACAACACTGCCCAGCGAGTCGACCGGTCAGATGATCGGACGCGAAGTAGATCAAACCATTCTGGCATGATCTAGCTGTGCCATTACAAAACTGCCGACAGCTTTGTAATCTGCTTTGCCATTGGGCGCGCGAAAAGCCATCTGGCTGACGAATACCCGTTTTGGCGTTTTATATGCCGCCAGTTGCTGGCGCACGTGCGCTCTTATTTCAGTTTCATCAAACGCGTGTCCGGGGTTCAGGGTGACTGCCGCGGTCACTGCCTGTCCCCATTTGTCATCAGGAATGCCGATGACCAAGGCATCATCAATAGCAGGATGGGTCTTCAAAGCTTCTTCGACCTCTTCTGGAAAAACTTTCTCCCCGGCGGTGTTTATACACGCGCTGCCACGGCCCAAAAGTGTCAAAGTCCCATCGGATTCGACCAGACACCAATCCCCTGGCATTGAATAGCGAACGCCGCGAATGGTGCGGAATGTGCGCGCGGATTTTTCAGGGTCCTTGTAATAGCCAACAGGTACCGGTTCACGCACCGCAACGATGCCAGTAACGCCCGAGCCTGGCAGAATTTCATTATCATCGGCATCAAAGGCCGTGTAGGT
>CAISDR010000021.1 GCA_903884125.1 uncultured bacterium | reverse complement strand
ATGGCTAACCGCGCTTCTTGGTGCCGCGCAAGGGTTGGGCGTTGGCCGGATCGTCCGGCCAGGCATGTTTGGGATATCGCCCGCGCAGATCGGCGCGTACCGCCATATAGCTGGATTGCCAGAACCCGGCCATATCAGCTGTAATCTGAACCGGACGGCCCGCGGGCGACAGCAGATGTAACAAAACCCCTATCCGGCCATCACAGATCATGGGCGTGGTGCCCTGACCAAACATTTCCTGCAGTCGCACGGCCAGAATGGGTTGCGGGCCATGGGTGTAATCAAGCGCGATCTGTGATCCGGTCGGCACGGTCCAGTGGCTGGGGGCCAGCCGGTCCAACTGGCGCCGCTGGGCGTGATCCAGCAGGCGCGACAACGCTGCCAGCATGTCGATATCTTTCAGATGCGCACGCCGCGTCTTGCCCGCAAGGTCCGGCCCCAGCCAGTCTTCAAGCGATTCCATCAGGGCCTCGTCGGATAAATCCGGCCAGCGGCTGTCTGGAAACATCCGGCCAACCAGTGCCAACCGCGCCCGCAACTGTTCCGCCGGTCCATCCCATGGCAAAACACCCAATCCCATCTGCCGGATGCCGTCCATCATCGCCACCAGCAATTTTTCGCGGGACAGATCCGTGGCCGGACGGTCTTCCAGAACCAGTTGCCCCAGCTGGCGGCTGATGCGTCCGATAACCGCCTCTTCGCGCGGCCGCCAGGCAATGGTCTCAACCGTTGAAATCTGATCGCCGAACAAGGTTTCGATTGCACCAAGGCTGATGGGTGCCGCCAGCCGTATCCTGGCGCCCCGTGCCGGGCCATCCAGATCAGCGATTGCCAGATAATCACAACGTGACAACGGGTCCGCCGCGTCAATTTCCGCACCACGTCCGTTGACCAGCCGGAACCCGCCATCGATACCGCCCCGCCGGGCCGCGATCCGGTCGGGATAGGCCAGACTGATCAGCTGGCCAACAGCGTCATGATCGATCGGCTGTTCCAGTGGCGGGTCCGAATTGACCATCCACATGCGTGCCAGCCGCCGCATGCGTTCAAATGTTGCACCATCGGCCGATGCCTGGCGCGCACCTGTCAATGCGTCGATCCGGATGATGATATCTGCACCTGCCCCGCGCATCGGGTCGCGGTCAGACAAGAGGGCCGCAAGGTATGCGCCCAGTCGTCCATAACCCATCGGCCTTGACCGGATCAGCATGTGCGCCAGACGCGGGTGCAGACCCAGACTGGCACAGGCCCGTCCATGATCGGTAACCTGACCGTGATCCGTGATCAGTTGCAACCGGCGCAGCAGATCAAGGGCTGCATCCATGTGCGCGCGCGGCGGCGGGTCCAGAAAGGCCAGCGTCGCACTGTCACGCGCGCCCCATACCGCCAGTTCGAGCGCCAGCGGTGCCAGATCTGCCTGCGCAATTTCCGGCGGTGCGTGGGTTAACAGCCCGCGTGTTTCAGCCTCGGCCCATAATCGGTAGCAGATGCCCGGTGCCATGCGCCCGGCGCGTCCGCGCCGCTGTTCAGCCGAGGCATAAGTGACACTAACTGTTTCAAGGCGGCTCATGCCTGAATTGGGATCATAGCGTGACTGGCGCATCAGGCCCGCATCAATCACCACGCGCACGCCTTCAATGGTCAGAGATGTTTCGGCAATGGCGGATGACAGGATGATCTTGCGCATTCCCCGTGCATCCGGCTGCAATGCCCTGTCCTGCGCCTCGGCGGTCAGGTCCCCATGCAGGACATGCAAGACCGCGTTGCCGGTGGCATTTCCCAGTTGACGGCGTACCCGCTCGATCTCGCCAAATCCGGGCAGGAATACCAGCATGTCGCCATGCTCTTCTGACAGCGCCAGCCGGATCGCGTCGACCACATCTTCTTCGATACGTCGGCGGGCTGGTGGCAGGTATCGGGTTTCAACCGGATAGGCACGACCCGATGATTCCACCACGGGTGCATCCATCATCTTGGCCAGCTTTTCATCCTCCAGTGTTGCCGACATCGCGATCAGACGCAGATCCGGGCGTAACGCCCCCTGGGATTCCAGCGCCAGTGCCAGTCCCAGATCGCCATCCAGCCGTCTTTCGTGGAATTCATCAAACAGCACGGCAGCGATGCCGGATAATTCAGGATCGGTTTGAATCCGGCGCGTGAACAGGCCATCGGTCATCACTTCGATGCGGGTGGTGGGGCCGACCTTTGTATCAAGCCGCATACGCCAGCCAATGGTCTGGCTTACGTCTTCATCCAATAGCTGTGCCATGCGGCGGGCGGCGCCGCGGGCAGCAACCCGTCGCGGCTCAATCAGGATGATTTTCTGATTTTTTGCCCATGGCGCATCCAGCAGCGCCAGCGGCACCCGCGTGGTTTTGCCCGCACCCGGTGGCGCTTTTAATACGAGATTGGATCGTTCATTCAGGCTTGCCAGAATATCCGGGATTGCCGGATCGATGGGCAAAGGATCAATGTCAGCCATGAATGGCCGCAGCTTTATGCAGTTGTGCGTGTAACCGGGCCAGAGCCATCACATCCTTTGCGTAACCACCGCCCAGAACACAGGCCAGGGGGATATTCATCTGGCGCACGGTACGGATCACCATTTCGTCCCGCCGGGCAAGGCCGCGGGCTGTCAGCGACAGGCGGCCCAGTAGATCATGTTCATGGGGATCAACACCGGCCAGATAAAATACCAGATCAGGTTTTGAACGGACCAGCACCGGTTCCAGATGGCGTTCCAGCTGGGCCAGATAATCGGCGTCACCGGTTTTGTCATCCAGGCCGATATCCAGATCGCTTGTGGCTTTGTCACCTGGAAAATTATTTTCCGCATGCATGGAAAATGTATAGACCTCTGGCCTTTGCGCAAAAATGCGCGCGGTGCCATCGCCCTGATGAACATCAAGATCAATCACGCTCGCGCGGCTGATCGCACCTTCGGCCAGAAGCAGATGAATGGCAATCGCCACGTCGTTGAACACGCAATAGCCTGCACCCGATCCGGCATTCGCGTGATGTGATCCACCGGCGGTGTGACACGCAATGCCGCGCGCCAGCGCCAGCCTTGCACACAAAACGGTGCCCCCGCTGGACAGACGTGACCGGCGCACCAATTGGGGGCTCCATGGCAGACCGATGCGGCGCATGACGGATCTGTCCTGCTGACCGGAAATCATGCCGTCCACATATTTGGTTTCATGGGCCAGCTTCAGCCAGTCAACCGGTGCTTCTTGCGCCTGAAACAGATTGTCATGACCGATCAGTCCCTGTTCACCCAAAACCTGCATCAGGGCGGTAAATTTGCCCATGGGAAAACGATGATGTTCAGGCAGGGGAATACTCAGGTCCGGATGATGAATAATGGCCGGGAGAACAAATCTTTCAGTCATCACGCCGTTCATGAGTCAACGTAATCTTGAAAAGCTTTTCGTTCTGAAACCAGTGCCAGGTGCGCGCACGGTTTTTGCCATCCTTGCTGATCTGGATCATTTCGCACACCTGAATCGAATCATCACCCTCAAAGCCAAACCGCAGATACACCGTCATGTCATCAATCACCCAGAGCGAGCCGATCAGCTTTTTTTCAAACCACAGACGACCGTCACGGTAATGGGCTTCATAGACGCCGCGTTCGGACCGTCCGTCGCCCCAGACATTATGGGTGTTCAGCCGGAAGTCTGCGGTACCGTCATTGGGGAATTCAGCAAGGATATGGACCGCATGGTGGTCCAGCACTTCGCCCGTGGGTGTTATATGGGTGTAGGTCCCGGTCCAGCGCCCTTCATGGCGGGCAAATTCGGGCATTAACTCATGAATTCGGTTGGTCATGACGGCCTCTGATCAGGGACATTGGGCAATGATGCTTGTGCAATCCTGCCATGAAGCTGCCGGGTATGCCAACGCTTGCCCGAAAGCCGCCCGCCCGTTAGGGTCTGCCTCCATTTCTGTTTCAATTTCAGGACCGATTTCCCTTGGACTATGTATCAACACGGGGCATCAGCGCCCCATTGGGCTTTGCCGATGTCTTGATTGCAGGCCTTGCCCGCGACGGCGGGCTTTATATCCCGGCCAGCTGGCCGCGGCTTGACCCATCCTGCACCACGCCCAAGCCCTATGCCGCACTGGCAGAAAAGGTCATGGCCCCGTTTGTCACTGATACATTTGGCGCCGACGGCTTCAACCGGCTGGTTGATGCCGCCTATGGCCAGTTTGGCCATCAGATGGTGGCACCTTTGACCCAGATCGGGGCTGACCTGTGGGTGATGGAACTATTCCATGGGCCGACCCTGTCGTTCAAAGACGTGGCAATGCAGTTGCTGGGCAGCATGTTTGATGCGCTGCTTAATCAGGCAGGCCAGCGGGCAACGATTATCGGTGCCACATCAGGCGACACCGGCTCTGCCGCGATCGAAGCGTTTGCCGGATTATCAGCCGTAGATGTGTTCATCCTCTACCCCCATGGCCGGGTGTCAGAGGTTCAGCGCCGCCAGATGACGACACCACGTGAGGCAAATATTCATGCCATCGCAATTGATGGCACATTTGACGACTGTCAGGCACTGGTAAAGGCATTGTTCAACGATTTGACCTTTCGCGATGAAGTCCGGCTGGCCGGTGTCAATT
>CAISDR010000020.1 GCA_903884125.1 uncultured bacterium | reverse complement strand
GCGATTCGCACCGCGTCGTCCAGACTGGCATCAGGAGCCAGAACGTAAAATTCATCCCCGCCGGTGCGGGCGACCAGATCCGACCCACGTGCATTGCGCCGCAATATGCCTGCGATCAGAATCAAAAAGCGATCCCCGGTCATGTGACCGTATAGGTCATTGATGCGCTTGAAATGATCGATATCGATTGAGATCAGGGACAATTGGGTTCCAAGGCGTTCCGAACGCGACCATTCACTGGCAAACCGTTCGTCAAACAGACGACGGTTGGCAAGTCCCGTCAGTGGATCGGTCGCAGCAAGGCGTGCGAATTTTTCACTCTCTTCGGCCAGATTATGCGCGAGCACAAAGATGCGATGGTGCATGCTGCGTACAGGAAATGATGCCACAAGAAAGCCAAAACCACATCCGACAAAATAAAAATTGGCCTTTGCGATTTCGGTCACGGTCGCATCCTGCATCACCATCATGAAATTGGCGACCAGAACCATGAATGTAACGGTAAGTGCTGCAATGCGAAGCCGCAGCGGAATGGCAAACGAAACACCGATTTCCACAATGCTCACGGCAAGCGGATCGTGAACAACCGAATCCGAAACAATGCGCGTTAGTTCACAAAGAAAAACTGTCGAGACTATGCCAATCAGACCGGGCGCGGCGATCGCCAATCCGATGGTTTTGAAACGCAGGGCAATCCAGGCGGCCGCCAGCCAGGCAGCCAGCATACCGAAACGAAACGTGATTGCAGGTCCGATATTTTCCGGATTTTTGAGCCAGTCATAAAGCACAAAGGTCGCGGCAAAAGTGATACCGAACAGTACCACCAGGGAAAAAATGGCCCGTGAATCGTTTCGCACACGCAGCCGGTAGGCGGCCTGCAGTTCGGCCGACATGTCTTCAAAAATAAATAGGTCCCGAAATTGCTTCCGGATTTCTGTGATCATTGTTTAGTGACCGAAACAGGCGAAGCCGTGATTTGGGGATAATTACGATATGCAAGCAGGGCAGAATCGGTTGACGCAAATACTATTTATGACCGGATAGCCGAATTCGGGCGGCAATGCCACCGTGATTGCAACCTTTAGGGCAGAAATTCTAAACTTTTTTCTTTTTTTGAAATATTCGGACGATCCAGAGCCACGCCCCACCTTATTGGGCCACCAGATGCCGCCGAACGCCCTAGTACAACGCAAATCTGACGAAATTCCGACGGTTCGCTACATCAATTGGATAGCAGCAGAATCACGGTCCGCGTGGCGGTGTTCTTCGATGGCATTCAGCCGTAGAAGTTTGGCTGCCTCTTCGTTGTCTATACGATCCGCCCAGTCATTATACATTTTTTCGCCTGCCAGTTCGCCACCGACAGCCTTTTCAAGCATGTCTTTGGATAAGGCATCTATTTTCGGCACAATGTAGAACGGGTTGTATTCTGGCGGCGGCAGCCTGACCGATTTGCCATATAAAATGCGGATGGCTTCGATCACCCGGTTGGCGTGATCAAGTTCTTCTTTGCCGTTCAATTCCAGCAATTCGCGGACTTTTGCATTGGGCGCGGCATTGGCCATGCCCTGATATGACGCTTCGCCCGCTGCCTCCAGCAGGACGATCAGTTCCAGATCATGGATGCCAGGGGTGACTACACTACCAAGATAGGCATAGGCACCTTTTGAATCCCTTGGCATTGAAGCAGGTAGTTCAATCATAGGTCATTCCTCGCTATAGGCCGTGGCTAAATCTGGCCCATGAACGCTAGCCCCATGTGGCGCGATTGAAAAGTGTCTCAATTTTCACAATGTTTTAGCGTAAAATCTGTTAGTGGTTCACGATCTGACGATACATCGGCGCCAGTTTAGCCAGCAGGGCGTTCTGCGTTGAATTGGCAATTCCAGATTTTGTCATGACCGCTTGAAGATCTTCAACCAGCGCATTGAAAGCGGCTATGTCGATAATCTGATTTTTATGTGCGCTTATCATGTCCTTGCCCTGATACTGGCATGGACCACCAGACAGATTGCAGATCTGGTCGATAAACTGTTCGCGAAGCCGATCCAGGTCAGCATGCCTGAAATGGGCACTGATGCGCCGGTCCAACTGCGCCTCCGTCACAAGATCGCCAACAATATGCGCAATGCCGGTTTTGCCTCCAAGATCTTGGTAGAGATCTGCGCACGCCGCGCTGGATATTTGTGTGATTACAAACGCGGCCAGATAGGCGACACCTGACCCGCGCAACCTAAAAGCCAATCTGAAGCGATCCATAAAATCCCCTTTGCCCGGCCTGTCGGGCAATTGTGCCCAGATCAGCCACTGCACATGTGACCGAAAGATTTTTAACCGGTGCCCAGGCTATAAAAAAATCAAAGGCATTCTCCTCACGCGCAAAACTCAGGTTGTTCGGCTTGCTACGGTATTCCCCGCCGATTGCCCAATGGGGATCAGGCAGATAGGCAAGTGAAAATTGCGGTTTGATCTGATAGTGGTCGGATCGGTCACCACCAAAACCAAGCAGGCCAAACTGATTGGCTTTGGTCATCATCAGCGTGCCGCTGGCCAGAACGCTTGTGCGCAGGAACAGCTTTGTCGCAACCAGATACAGATCAACCCCCAGATCATGCCGGGCACCAACTGCTTTGAGAACATCACCCCGATCATTGGATTTGAACATGGCGCCCAGGGTAAGCTGCGGAATGTAACTGTCCTGATCCAGAACGCCATTGCCAAGCAGCCTCAATTTCAGGCCCGCCGTGTTCTGGGTAAAGACAAACGACTGTCCAAGTCCCAGGGTCTGACCGATTTTCATCGTGTCAAACCGCTGCTGGGCAAAGGATAGTTCCAGCCGGTCAAAGACCCCAATCAGCACGCCCAGACTTTCAACGGTGTAATCCGGCAGCAGAATTCGGGTATAAAACCCGTTGCCGCCAATCTGGTCGCTGGTGCCATATCCGCCGATGAAAGCCCAGGGCGAAAGTCCACCGCCGCCTGTACCTTCAATGTTGTTTACCCCGCCGGTGAGAAGCAGTTTGCCAGAAATATCGCGCCCGGCAGATTGTTCTGAAATCCGCTGGGCACGACGCGCGTCGATTGCGGCAAGGCCGGGGTCAATGTCTTCTGCTACTGCCCCTGCCTGTGCATCGGCGCAACGGGACGATGCGGATATCACAAGTAAAAGTCCGACCAGGAGAATGAGGTAACGTCCATATCCGCCGCTCATTATTTAGCCTTCAGCGTAAATGTATATTCCTTATTCAGATGGTTGTCGGACAAGACAGGTAAAGGGGCCGATTATTCTGCGGCCGCTTTACCAGCGTCCGGCCGGGTCGTATTGGCGGGCAGATAGATTTCGCCACCCGTGTTGCGAAACGCATTGGACATATCCGCCATGCCCTGTTCTGCATATTCGCGCACATCCTGACTGATCTTCATCGAACAGAATTTCGGCCCGCACATGGAACAGAAATGGGCAACCTTGGCCCCGTCTGCGGGCAGCGTCTGATCATGGAATTTTTCAGCCGTTTCAGGATCAAGGGACAAGTTGAACTGATCGCGCCAGCGAAATTCAAACCGCGCCTTGGACAGGGCATCGTCACGCAATTTCGATGCCGGATGTCCCTTCGCCAGATCAGCGGCATGGGCCGCAATCTTATAGGTGATCACACCGGTTTTCACATCATCACGATCCGGCAGGCCCAGATGTTCCTTGGGCGTCACATAACATAACATCGCCGTGC
>CAISDR010000019.1 GCA_903884125.1 uncultured bacterium | reverse complement strand
TGCTAGTGTGGCTGAAGATTCGGAAATTCGCTCGGCGCCTGCCACGGGCTCAGGCGAATTTCCGAATCGCCACACTAGGGGGCTCCAGGCCGCCGAATCGCTGCTAACCTGAGCGTCCATGGCCCGGTACATCTTCATCACCGGCGGCGTGGTCTCCTCCCTGGGGAAGGGTCTGGCCTCAGCCGCTCTCGGCGCTTTGCTGCAGGCGCGCGGCTATACTGTCCGCCTTCGCAAGCTAGATCCCTATCTTAACGTTGATCCGGGGACCATGAGTCCCTATCAGCATGGCGAGGTCTATGTGACCGATGACGGGGCGGAAACCGACCTCGACCTCGGCCATTATGAACGCTTCACCGGCGTTGCCTCCTCACGCAAGGACAATGTGACCACCGGGCGCATTTACCAGCGGATTTTGACCCGCGAACGCCATGGCGATTATCTGGGGGCAACCGTGCAGGTCATTCCCCATGTGACCGACGAGATCAAATCATTTGTGCTGTCGGATTGTGATGGCCATGATTTTGTGCTGGTCGAAATCGGTGGCACCGTAGGCGATATCGAAGGGCTGCCGTTTTTTGAAGCCATTCGCCAGTTGGGTAATGAACTGGGGCCGCAGCGCAGCCTGTTCATGCATCTGACACTGGTTCCCTATATCGCCTCTGCGGGCGAATTGAAGACCAAGCCGACCCAACATTCGGTCAAGGAATTGCGGTCCATCGGCATCCAGCCGGACATCCTGCTGTGCCGGTCTGACCGGGAAATTCCGCTGGATCAGCGCCGCAAGATCGGCCTGTTCTGCAATGTGCGACCCGAGGCGGTGATACAGGCGCTGGACGTCAAATCAATTTACGAAGTGCCGATCTGTTATCACCGCGAGGGGCTGGATGATCAGGTGCTTTTGCATTTTGGCATCGATAAGCCCCCTGCGCCCGATCTGTCGCGCTGGAATGAGATCGTCCGGCGTGTGAACCATCCCGAAGGCGAAGTCACGATCGCGGTGGTGGGCAAATATACCGGCCTGCTGGATGCCTATAAATCGCTGGCCGAAGCGCTGACCCATGGCGGGATTGCCAATCAGGTGCGTGTGCGTCTGGAATGGATCGACAGCGAGATTTTTGAAAAAGAAGACAGTGCCCATTACCTTGAAGGGGTGCATGGAATTCTGGTTCCCGGCGGGTTTGGCGAACGGGGTACCTCGGGCAAAATCGCCGCTGTCACCTTTGCCCGAACCCGTGATGTGCCGTTTTTCGGAATCTGTTTTGGCATGCAGATGGCCGTGATCGAGGCTTCGCGCAATCTGGCCCATCTGCCCGATGCCAATTCCACCGAATTTGGACCGGCAACTGAACCGGTTGTTGGCCTTATGACCGAATGGGTGCGGGGCAATTCGGTTGAAAAGCGCGGCGCCGAAGGTGATCTGGGCGGCACCATGCGTCTGGGCGCTTATGATGCGGATCTGGTCCCGCATTCACGGGTGGCAGAAATCTATGACCAGGTACGTATTTCAGAACGCCACCGTCATCGCTATGAAGTGAACATGGACTACCGCGACCGGCTGGAGGCAGCGGGGCTACGTTTTTCGGGCGTGTCGCCTGATGGCCTGTTGCCGGAAATTATCGAAATTCCTGAACATCCATGGTTTATCGGCGTGCAGTTTCATCCTGAGCTGAAATCCAAACCCTTTGATCCGCACCCGCTGTTTGCCTCATTTATCAAAGCTGCCGTGGCCCAGTCGAGGCTGGTGTAATGACAACTGCGACAACCGTGTTCGATCTGGGTGTGCAACGATCAGTGCGCGTAGGGTCTGTGACGTTTTCAAACCATCTGCCGCTGGCGCTGATTGCTGGTCCCTGTGCGTTGGAGACCCGTGAACACGCCTTTGAAATGGCTGGTCGGCTCAAGGAGATGACCGCACGTCTTGGCATGGGGCTGGTCTATAAAACGTCTTTCGACAAGGCCAACCGCACCAGTTCGAAAAGCATACGCGGCATCGGGCTGGATGCAGCGCTATCAATTTTTTCTGACCTGCGTCAGCAACTGGGCGTGCCGGTTTTGACAGATGTACATTTACCGGACCAATGCGCTGCATTGGGCGATTGTGTCGATGCGTTACAGATACCTGCCTTTTTGTCGCGCCAGACCGATCTGCTGGTTGCCGCCGGTGCCACGGGCAAGGCGGTCAATGTCAAAAAGGGTCAGTTTCTTGCCCCCTGGGACATGCGCAATGTGGTTTCCAAGATCAATGAAACCGGCAATCAGAATGTGATGGTTTGTGAACGCGGTGCCAGTTTCGGCTATAACACGCTGGTCTCCGATATGCGTTCCATCCCCATCATGGCCAAGCAGACCGGATGTCCTGTGATATTCGATGTCACACATTCGGTACAGCAACCGGGCGGGCAGGGTGAGACATCGGGCGGTGAACGCCAGTTTGCGCCATTTCTGGCCCGCGCAGCGGTTGCTGTTGGTGTGGCCGGTGTGTTCATCGAAACGCACGAAGATCCCAATCGTGCGCCGTCCGATGGCCCCAATATGATCCCGCTGCACGAACTGGAACCGATCCTTCAAACCCTGCTGGCGCTGGATGCCATTGCAAAAAACGGACCTGCTCATCATGGCTAATCAAGGTGTCGATACCCTGATGCGGACCGGTGTGGATCTGCACCGCGAAGGCAAGCCACGGGAAGCTGAGCGCATGTTTCGCGCCGTGTTGCAGGCGGTGGGCGAAGAATCCAATGCATTGAGTTATCTGGCGCTGATTGAGCTGGAACGGAATGCCTTTGACGAGGCAATCGACTACGCCATTCGTGCAACGACGGCTGATAATTCAAATCCGGCTGGATTTCATCATCTGGGTCTGGCCTATCAGGCGCGTGAAGATTTCGTCAATGCCGCAAATGCTTTTGGTCGTGCCGTCGAATTGGCACCGGGTCATCTGGGCGCGCTGGTAATGTATGCACGCTGCCTCAGTCGCGCAGGTGCGGTGGCGATTGCAGCCCAGGCCTATCGCAAACTCGTCAGTCTTAGCCCGCGTGATCCCTCGGTTGCTTTTGAGGCGGCGGTGGCCTTGCAGGAAGCGGGTGCTACGGGTGAGGCGGGATTTTTATATTGCCGCTGCGTGATTTCTGCACCCGACATGCTGGAGCCATGGTCAAATCTGGCCCTGTGCGATTTGTCCATGGAAGCATCGCTGAAGTTCAATGCGCGTGCACACAGGCTGGCACCTGATAATCTGATGGTCGCCAGCAATTTTGGCAATGCGCTGGCCTATATTGGGATGCGTCAACCGGCTGTCGCGTTGCTGTCGCAGGTGGTTGATGCGGCACCCTTCGATCCACGCGCGCATTTCAATCTGGGTGCGGCCTATGGCGCGGCTGATCCCGGTCATGCGATGGTTTATTACGCGATGTCGGCAGCCCTTGCGCCGCAATTTGCGAACCCGTGGATCAATATCGGCGGGCAACTGGTTCGTGATCGCGCGTTTTATCAGGCCGCACGCAGCTATTTGCGGGGCATGTGGACAGACTTTCTGAATGATCGCGGACGTACCAATGCGGCCCTGGCGCTGATGTATGCTGGCGAGATTGAAGGGCCGGCGGTGTTGTTTGCCGATAGCATGTCGTTGCGCCGGGCCAGTGCGTTCTGGCCTTTCCTGCAGGACAGCGTTCCGCCGGTACCGGATGATCTGTCTTTCCATGTCACCAACGCATTGAAACTTCGCCATGATGCTGAACAACTCCGTTACCTGAAGGCCAAAGGCCTGATTGGTGATGAACTGGCGTCTGCTGCCGATATATTCGATGAAATCCGCGGCGAGATCGAAGCGGTTCACGGTGACGCTACCGTCAATATGCCCAAAAATGTGGTCGAGCGAATTGGTGGTGTTTACAATCGTGTGACCTATCATCGACGGACGCCGGTAATTGAAGGCAGCGCGATATCAACCGGGTTTGATCGCGACGAAGTTAATCGCGCCTATGCAGTACCGCCGGGTGTGACGGTTGTGGATGGACTTCTTACGTCACAGGCGCTGGAAGAACTGCGCGCTTTCTGTCTGGAAAGCACGATGTGGTTTGACATCAGCCATAATTTTACAGATGCAGGTCGCGGATATCTGGGGGCCAATGTCATTGACGGATTTTCGTGCCCGCTGCTGTTTCAGATTGCAGAGGAAATGCGCAAGGCGCTGCCGGATATTTTCCGCGATTATCCATTGATGCAGATGTGGGCCTATAAGGGTGATCAGCAATTGCAGGCGCTGGGTGCGCATGCCGATGCTGCCGCCGTGAACGTGAATTTCTGGATCACGCCGGATGAGGCCAATCTTGATCCGGAAACCGGTGGCCTGACCGTGTGGACGGCGGAGGCACCGGCCGACTGGGACTTCAGCAAGTTCAACTCTGATGCCAGTGCCATGCAGGCGCTGATTGATGCGCCCGGCGTGCGTCGCATTGATGTGCCGCATAAACAGAACCGGGCGCTGATTTTCAATTCAGACCTTATTCATGGCAGTCAGCCCACATCATTTGCGCCCGGTTATGAAAACCGCCGCATCAATGTGACCATGTTGTTTGGCACGCGGGATCGCGACTGGCAGCGGCTTTCAGCCTGAAATGATTCATCAGTTAAAGGAATAGCTCATGAGCACGATCATCGATATCACCGCGCGCGAAATTCTGGACAGCCGTGGCAACCCGACTGTTGAAGTGGATGTGCTGCTGGAAGATGGTGCAGAAGGTCGTGCAGCGGTGCCATCGGGTGCATCAACCGGCGCGCATGAGGCGGTTGAAAAACGCGACGGTGGCACGCGATATGGCGGCAAGGGCGTGCTGCAGGCCGTAGATGCCGTTAATGGCGAAATCTTTGCAGCTTTATCCGGGTTGGATGCTACCGAGCAGGTGATGATTGATCAGACGCTGATCGAGCTGGATGGCACGGCCAATAAATCCCGACTGGGTGCCAATGCGATTTTGGGCGTGTCCATGGCCATGGCGCGCGCTGCGGCCAATTCGGTGGGGCTGCCGCTTTATCGCTATCTGGGCGGGCCTATGGCGCGTGTTCTGCCCGTGCCGATGATGAATATCGTCAATGGTGGTGCGCATGCGGATAACCCCATTGATGTGCAGGAATTCATGATCATGCCGGCGGCGGCAGAAACGCTGGCCG
>CAISDR010000018.1 GCA_903884125.1 uncultured bacterium | reverse complement strand
ATGGACCCTATCATCAGGAAGATGTCGGCGCGCTGGCCAGAATTCTCACAGGCTGGAGCCTGCTGGACCAGCCTGCTGATGCCATCGCCGATACCGCCGCAAACGGCTATTTTTTCTATCCCAACCGCCATGATCCTGGGCCAAAGGTCCTGCTGGGGACGACCTATCAGGAAAAGGACGGATTTGTTGAAGGTGCTTTGGCCCTGAACGATCTGGCCACACACCCGGCAACAGCCAGACATCTGGCGACAAAGCTGGCCGTGCATTTCCTGGCAGACAGGCCCACACCCCATCAGATTTCAGAAATCGAGTCCGTATGGCTGGCTTCGCACGGGAACTTGCGGGCTGTATCTGCCAAGGTTCTTGATCTGCTGCCAGACCGGGATCAGGCAGCCAAGATGCGTCCGCCAGCAGAATATCTGGTCGCCTGTTTACGTCTGGCCGCAGGTACGGCGGTAGCTGAACGGATATCCGCCAGCAATCTGGTTTTGGTTGGTACTTTGCAAAATCTGGGGCAGCCATTATTCGGCGCGCCCAGTCCTAAAGGCTGGTCCGATCAAAGTGACGACTGGTCGGGTCCCGAGGCTATGATTCAGCGTATTGCGCTGGCGCATAATATCGCAGTGCGCATGCCGCCAAAGGAAAATCCGGAACAGATTGCGGTAAATGCGTTGGGGCCATTATTGACTGACATGACCCGGCTGGCGGTCCGTCAGGCACCAAGTGCAGTTGATGGTCTGGCTCTTTTGCTTGCAAGCCCGGAGGTCCAAAAGCGATGAACATTCAGACCGTCATTCACCGCCGCCATCTTCTTGGATTGGGCGCTGGCGCCCTTGGGGCAAGCTTTTTTCCAACTGCCAGCATGGCGTTACCCAGTGACCAGCGGCGACTGGTCATCGTTGTCATGCGTGGTGGCCTTGACGGGCTCGGCGCTTTGGCACCTGTGGGCGAGGGCAGATATGCGGAACTTCGCGGGCCGCTGGCTTTCAGGCCAGAAGATGGGGCGATTGCACTTGATTCAATGTTTTCCCTTTCCCCATCACTTTCAGCATTGAAACCTCTTTGGGACAGTCGTGAAATTGCCTTTATTCCGGCGGTCGCCTCGCCTTATCGCGACCGGTCCCATTTTGAAGCCCAGGCCGTTCTGGAATCAGGGGCGCCGGGCATGACACCGCTGCTCAGCGGCTGGCTTAACCGGGCGCTGGCTGGCCTTGGCGTACCCGATCCGGCTTTCGCGCTGGCGATTGCGCCGATACTACCGCTGATCCTGTCGGGGAATATTCGCGTATCCAATTGGGCACCTGCAGGCCAGATAATGCCGGATGATGATTTTCTGGATCGCGTGGCCCATATTTATGCAAATTCGCCCGATCTGGCAGATGCGTTGCGCCGCGGACGTCAGGTGCACCGCATGGCCGACAGCGCAGAGGTTATGGATTCAGCCGCTACCGGTGGCATGATGAGCCCGGGTGATCCATCCACCCGGCCCAAGGCATCAAAGCCACCGCCTGTGCGACAGGCATCCAATTTCGCACAGCTGGCACATGCGGCTAGCGAACTGATTGCCGGGCCGCATGGTGCCAGGCTGACGGTTTTTGACCTGAGCGGGTTCGATACCCATGCGGATCAGGGCACGGCGACGGGTCGTCTGGCACCCAGACTGAAAGATTTGGCAGATGGTCTGATGGCAATCAGGCAGACACTTGGCCCGATCTGGCAGCAGACCGCCGTGATCTGTGTCAGTGAATTCGGCAGGACGGTCAGGTCAAACGGTACGAATGGGACCGACCATGGCACGGGCGGCCTGGCGATTTTGGCCGGGGGCGCGGTGAAAGGGGGTCGCATTCTGGGGGACTGGCCGGGGCTTGGAACGGCCAGCCTTTATGAAGACCGGGATCTAAGGCCGACGACCGATTTGCGCAGCGTGTTCAAGTCAGCGCTGAGTGAAATGCTGGACGTTCCGTCGGCGCATCTAACACGTGAAGTTTTTCCCGACAGTCCGTCGGCCCCACCGATTGCCGGACTTTTTTCGGTCTAAACTGCGTCGGGATGCTTGCTCTTGATCGCCTAAGCCTATACCAGCCCATGTGCGGGTCGGGGCAAAAGTCCGCGGCCCTGATTGGTTCCTGGGAGTTTTGGGCCTTGCACGATCAAAAACGATCCGATCCATTTGATGATATCCGGGCGCTGGTCAATGCCGCTCCCGGTCCTGATGCCACGGCAATTGCGGCCGCTAGAAAATTGCGTGGAAGTCTTCAAATGATGCCCGACGGGCTTGGCCGCCTTGGCCAGTTATTCGATTGGCTTGCAGGGGTAACAGGCCGTTGTCCACCCACATTCCGATCGCCCCGACTGGCATTATACGCTGCCCGCCATGGTGCCGCTGATTATGATCCGATGACACCGGATGCGACCCATGTCCGGCAGCATCTTGAATTGCTGGCCGCAGGCGGGGGTGTCGCCAATGCGCTTTGCGCGACCGCCGATATTGGATTGCAGGTCTTCGATCTGGCACCCGAAAATCCGTCGGGTGATCCGGCAAATGGCCCTGCCATGACCGAGCGCGAGGCAGCCGCAACGATTGCCTTTGGCATGGAAGCGCTGGCTGGTGATGTTGATCTGCTGTGCCTTAGCGATATTTCTGCCGGGGCAGATTTCGGGGCTGCGGCAATCCTTGATCCTGCTGGCATGCCGATGGCCTGGAATGCACACCGCGCGGCAGCCATGGCCAATCCGCTGGTGGCAATGGCCGGTCTGGGCGGGCGTGAAATTGCAGCTATGGTTGGGGCCATTCTGGCTGCGGCCCATCAAAAAGTGCCGGTGATCCTGGACGGGCTGCCTGCTATTGCGGCTGCCAGTGTCCTCTATCGCCTGGCGCCTGATGCCATGGCGCATTGCCTGTTGTCCGAGGCGCGGGGTCCGGATCAATACCGTTTTGCAATGGCGATAGGTATGGAACCTCTGTTTAACCTTGATCTGAAAAGTGGCGAGGGGGCAGCAACCACGCTGGCCGTTCAGACCCTGCGGACCGCGCTTTCAGTGCACCTGGCGATGCCTGCGCGTAACTAAGACTATTTGTATTCCACCTGGGTCCAGCGAAAATCGCCGATCTGACGGCCTTCGAACAGACGTGCGAGGTCAGGCGGTCCGAAAAACACCGCCGGCTGGCCATATTTCAAAGGGTCACGCGCGACCAGAACTATATTTTTGGCCGGAAAGAGCTGGCGCACCAGCGCAAATGTATTGTTCATCTCGGTCGGGCCCTGTACACCTGCCCATTCAACCAATACTAAAATGACTTCGCGCCCCGCGACCATGACTGCGGAAGCCTGGACGGTTTTATTTGCCTTGAAATTCAGCTTGGCTGATTTCGGTTCGGGTTTTCCAAAGTGCCGGTTAGATAACATGGCGGCGTTTCCAGTCTTTCCATTGCTTGCGCCTGATGCCACCGGCGCACGGCAATGCGGTCGTTGAGTATTCAGCTTTACATTGAAGTTGAATGGTCGGGATTACAGAACGCTTACGCTACCTAACCTGCCCACTTTATCGACCCAATATATAATTAATAGTTAATGACATTCAAACCTTCGATATTCCCTGTCAATTATCAATAATGGGCCAGAGTTCACATATGTTGTATTTGATATTCAGCAAAAGCCTACCATTGGTTTCCGGGTCGGGACCAAAAGGCGCGGCGGATGGCACATTCTAAATGTGGAAATGCTTTGGGAACTGCCTATATTGGAGCCCAAGGTCACGATATAGAGAATTTTTGGAGGAACATGATGGATCTGTCTTTCAGCCCGGCCGACATAGCTTTCCGCGATCAGGCCCGCGAGTTCATAAAGAATAACTTTCCTGCGGAACTAAAGGCCAAGCTTGCCGCTGGCCATGAGTTTGCCAAGGAAGACTATCTGGCCTGGCACAAAATTCTCTACGCCAAGGGGTGGGTTGCCCCCGCATGGCCGACCCAGTATGGCGGGCCGGGCTGGACATCGACCCAGCGATACATCTTTGCCGAAGAATGTGCCGCAGCCGGTACCGTTCCGATCTTGCCCTTTGGCATCAACATGGTCGGTCCCGTTATCTATACATTCGCCAATGAGGCACAAAAGGCCCGCTTCCTGCCACGCATCCTGTCGGGTGAAGACTGGTGGTGTCAGGGGTATTCCGAACCGGGCTCCGGTTCGGATCTGGCCAGCCTGCGTACCAAGGCCGTGCGCGAGGGGGACCATTATATTGTGAATGGCTCAAAGACCTGGACAACGCTTGCCCAACATGCCGACTGGATATTCTGCCTGGTGCGCACCGACCTCAGCGCCAAGCAGCAGGAAGGGATTTCGTTCCTGCTTATCGACATGAAGACCCCCGGTATCACCGTTCGTCCGATCATCACCATGGATGGCGGTCATGAGGTAAACGAGGTCTTTTTTGAAGATGTGAAGGTTCCGGCTGAAAACCTGGTGGGCAAAGAGAACGAAGGCTGGACCTATGCCAAGTTCCTGCTGGCTCATGAACGCTCGGGCATTGCCGGGGTGGCACGGTCCAAAATGGCAATCGGGCGATTAAAGGACATTGCCAAGGCCGAGATCGTGGACGGCGAACCGCTTTTTGCATCAACCGAGTTCCGCAACAAGATCGCGGAAGTGGAAATTGACCTGACCGCGCTGGAATTCACTGAATTGCGGACGCTGGCAGGTGAAAGTGCGGGTCGTGGGCCGGGGCCGGAAAGCTCGATCCTCAAGATCAAGGGAACCGATATCCAGCAGCGGATCACCGAACTGGTGGTCGAGGCGGTTGGAAATTATGCAGCCCCCTTTGTTCATCGGGACGCGCGCATTGGCGACAATCTTGCGCCGATAGGTCCGACCGGTGCCCAGCGCGCGGCACAGACCTATTTCAATATGCGCAAAACTTCGATCTATGGTGGTTCTAACGAAATTCAGCGGAACATCATTGCGAAAATGGTGCTGGGGCTTTAAGCCCTTGGCAACGGATATCCATCTGGCCGTAACCGGCGGGCTCAGGCCCCCGGTCGCGCGGCCCGGGAACCACAGGCATTTCATCTAGCAAGCCGGGT
>CAISDR010000017.1 GCA_903884125.1 uncultured bacterium | reverse complement strand
GCCATGGCGCGTTTTGCCAAACTGCCGACCGAATTCGGGGTGCTGACCGGTGGGGCGGTCGCAATCTGCGGGGCGTCAGCCGCACTTGCCATTTCCAGTGTGCTGCCGCGCACGCCCACCCGCGAACGCGATACTATTCTGACTGTTGTGGTGGTTACCACTTTGTCGACCATTGCACTGGTGGTCTATCCGATCCTGGCCAAGAGCATGGGCTTTTCGGATTCACAGGCCGGCATTTTGCTCGGTGCCACCATCCATGACGTGGCGCAGGTGGTGGGTGCAGGCTATAGCGTATCGAAAACCACCGGTGACACCGCAACCATTGTAAAGCTGTTCCGGGTTGCATTGCTACTGCCCTCGGTACTGGCGATCGCCTATGCGTTTCGCGCCCGTAATGCCGAAGGGGGCAAGGGCGAACGACCGCCGCTGGTTCCCACGTTTCTGATTGGCTTTGTTTCATTGGTCGCGGTCAATTCCCTTGGAATCGTGCCGGATTTTGTCATGGACAAAGTGGGTGACACATCACGCTGGTGTCTTGTGATTGCCATATCGGCTTTAGGGACCAAGACCTCGCTGGGCGAGGTGATTGTCGTTGGCTGGCCTCGCATCGGACTGGTGGTGGCGGAAACCGCCATTATTCTTTGCGTGGTGATGACGGCGCTGCTGACCGGATTTGTTGGCTGATCATTCTGAAAGCGCCCGCCGCCGGGAAAATTTGCGGAACCTGAATTTTTCGACGGCCTGTCGTATCACCTGGGCACCGGTGACTGGTTCATGGCGCAGTCGTGGTTTTCGCAGATGGGCGACCTGGCCAATGCATAAAACCGCATTACGCCCCACATTGCCCCGGCCATCCAGAATGCGCGCAGTCAGCCCAACGGCTTGGGCAGCAAGTGCGATCCGGTCAGATGCCGGGTCCTTGTCGCCATAGACAATGACATTCAGCAGGATCATTCCACCGGCGCGCAGCCTTTTGGCGGCCTGCGCGATGAAATCCGGGGCTGCGGAATAGGGCGCCACCTCATCGCCCAGATACATGTCGCACACAATCAGATCGAATTTGGCTCGTGTGCGGCGTAAAAATCCGAAACCATCTTCGACCAGACAGGCAATATTTTGTGCAAGGTCAAAAAACTGCCGGGCCAGATCAAAAGCCACCGGGTTCACATCAACCATGGATACCCGCCACCCATCACGGGCCAGCATTGTTCCCAATGTCCCGCCGCCGCAGCCCAGTAACAAGGCATCGTGCCTGCGGTTCTGGTCGCGTCGCTGGCTGGCCAGATCATGCATGGCATGGATGTAATCCACTTTGGCCGTGCCATTGATATCAGCCCGGCTTTGCAGAAAATCCTGATGGTAAAGACTGACGGTGCGCGCCCGTGCTGACCATGTCACCAGCATCTCGCCAAATGGCGATGGCCCCTGAAACAGGATGGCCATGCCCCGCCGATTCGTCGCAATGGCTTCGACGGTCACGGTCGGCAAACCGGTGTATTATTGCCAAGCATTTGATTTAACACAGAAAAATCCCAATTTATGTTTAATACAAGAGTGACTTGGTTCTTTAGCCCTCAAGCCCTATTGTACCGGCCTTTCGGGCATAGGGATTAAGCCTTCTGCCCGTGGCCCTAACCTGGACCCGCGTGCGTAATCTATCAGTGATGATGGTGCGCGGAATCGGCAATTTGACGGAAATCGCGCATGTTCTTTTTTTCCACCTGGCAACGCTATCTGATTTTGGGGCTTTGTGCTCTCGGTGCAATTTTGGCTGCGCCCAATCTTGTTTCCAAATCGATGCTGGAAGGCTTGCCGTCTTTTCTGCCCACCCGGCAGATAAGTCTGGGCCTTGATCTGCGAGGCGGGTCATACATTCTTCTGGAAATTGATGGTGATGCGCTGGTCAAAGAACGTCTCGAAATTCTGACGGATGATGTGCGCACGCGCCTGCGGGCTGAAAAGATCGCCTATCGGGATATAAAGGTTGTCAACAAAGTAATCCAGTTTTCGCTGGTCGAACCGGTCGACCGCGACCGCGCGCTGAATGCGCTGAAAACATTGGCCCAACCGATTGTCAATGCGCTGGCCGATCCGGGAACCAATGTGGGCGGAACTGACCTGACCATCGAAATCAATGCCGAAGGGCAGGGGCGTGTTGCCCCGACTGATGCTGGTGTTCTGGCCAAAAAACGCAGTGCCATTCAGCAGTCCATTGAAATTGTCCGCAGGCGCGTGGATCAGACGGGTGTTGCCGAGCCTTCAATTCAGGCGCAGGGGGCTGACCGCATTCTGGTACAATTGCCCGGCGTTGGTGATCCCAAGCATATTGTGCAGCTGATCGGTACGACCGCGAAAATGGCTTTCCGTATGGTCAATTCAAACGGCGATCCGGCGCGTCCGCCCCCCGATTCCGAAGTATTGCAGATGACCGACCGGACAGTCGGTGCGACGGCCAGCAAAATACTTGTCTATAAAAAGGTCGAGGTCAGCGGCGAAAATCTGGTAGATGCCCAGCCTGCCAATGACGGACAGACAGGTCAGTGGGTGGTCAGCTTCCGCTTTGACCGTGCAGGCGCGCGGAAATTTGCCGATATCACGGCTGCCAATGTGGGCAAACCTTTTGCCGTGGTGCTTGATAACAAGGTGATCACCGCACCGGTTATCCAGACACCAATTCTGGGCGGGACGGGCCAGATTTCAGGTCGGTTTACCGCCCAATCTGCCAATGACCTGGCGGTATTGCTGCGTGCTGGTGCCTTGCCCGCGCCACTGACGGTGATTGAAGAACGCACGGTCGGCCCGGACCTTGGCGCTGACGCCATTCGCGCCGGTCTTATTTCCGTGGTGGCTGGCCTGTTGATGGTCATGGCGTATATGAGCATGGCCTATGGAACATTCGGCCATTTGGCCAATGTGGCGTTGATGGCCAACCTGATTATTACCATCGGCTGTCTGTCGGCACTGGGTGCAACGCTAACACTGCCGGGCATCGCCGGTATTCTGTTGACGCTTGGTATGGCGGTTGATGCCAACGTGCTGATCAATGAGCGTATCCGCGAAGAAGTGAAACTGGGCAAAAAGCCCCTTGGGGCGATAGAAGCAGGATTTTCCCGCGCGTTTTCAACCATTCTGGATGCCAACCTGACCACATTGATCAAGATGGCATTGCTGTTCTGGATCGGCACGGGACCGGTCCGCGGCTTTGC
This sequence comes from uncultured bacterium, assembly GCA_903884125.1. GTDB lineage: Bacteria > Pseudomonadota > Alphaproteobacteria > CAISDR01 > CAISDR01 > CAISDR01. The sequence continues at coordinate 823 of CAISDR010000017.1, read as the reverse complement.
CGTGACTATTTCGCTTGGCATTCTGATTTCAATGTTCACCGCAACGTCGCTTGTCCGCCTGATGGTGGGCTGGTGGTACGCGCGAGTTCGCCCAAGCGATCTTGAAAAACAGGGGCCGAAATACCGACTGCGCTTTGTGCGTGATAATACCAACATTACCTTTATGGGGTGGCGCAATTGGGGGCTGGGCTTTTCGGCCGCACTGTCTCTGGGGTCGATCGCCCTGTTATATTATCCCGGACTGAACCTCGGCATTGATTTCAAGGGCGGCATTCTGATCGAGGCGCGGACCCCGGAAAATGCCGACTTCACCAAAATGCGCGCCGAACTGGGCAGCCTTGGGTTGGGGCAGGTCAATCTGCAGGAATTCGGCACGCCGCGCGATGTGCTGATCCGGGTTGAACAACAGCCTGGCCCCGATTCTGCCCAGCAAAAGGCTGCCAATCTGATCCGCACCACGATTGAAAAGGCGTTTCCCGGTGCTGAAATCCGCCGGTCAGAGGCCGTGGGTGCCACAGTCAGTTCCGAATTATTCCAGGGTGGCATGATCGCCATGGGATTGGCGATCATCGCTATGCTGATCTATATCTGGTTCAGATTTGAATGGCAGTTCGGCGTCGGTGCCGTGGTCACCCTGATTTTGGACGTAACTAAAACCATGGGGTTCTTCGTCCTGTTTCATTATCAGTTCAATCTGGTGTCCATTGCCGCAATTCTGACCATTATGGGCTGGTCGATTAATGACAAGGTGGTGGTCTATGACCGGGTGCGTGAAAATCTGCGCAAATACAAATCCATGCCGCTGCGTGAATTGATTGACCGG
>CAISDR010000016.1 GCA_903884125.1 uncultured bacterium | reverse complement strand
TCAATGAAGCATTTTTTAAATACAATATGGTCCGTTGTACTAACCTGCGGGGTTACATTATTTGTATCGCAAACGCAGGCTGCAGAATTTGACGTAAATCCTACTGGGTGGTACGGATCGATTGAAGCGGCCGCGTCAATTCCGGAGGCAAGCGGTTTTCGGCTATTAACAGGTTCACTTTTTCCCGTTGCCAGCATAAATCATTCTGCAAAATACGATAATGGCATCGGCTCGCTTGCAGCGCTTGGGTATCAGTTTGACCAAGCTTGGCGCGTCGAGCTGGAACTTGGGTACCGTAGGAATGATATCCGAAGTGTTACGCCATTCTCAGGCGTTAATGGCAGAGCAGTCGGTGTCAGCTATATGGGCAATGCCATATACGATATCCCAATGGCATCCGATATTATGGCCTATGCCGGTGTAGGTATTGGCGGCGTCGATTTCGACTTTAAGCCTAAGACGAACGGCGCTGTTATATTGCGCAATAATGATACGAGTATCGGATACCAGGCGCTTGCTGGCGTTTCATATCATATCGCTCCGCAAACATTTGCATTTGTCGATTATCATTACCTGTCAGCACCTGATGCGCGAATTACCAGTGCTCAATTCAACCAGAACAACAGGGTGGAATTCAAGGATCATTTGATTGGCGTCGGGCTGCGGTTCTATTTCAGTCCTCCGCCCTCCCCTCCTCAGGCGCCACCGCAATCTAAGGCTGCCGCAATTTCTTCGCCTGTACCCGCACCGTCGAAAGCCATAGCGATTGCCCCGGGACCAAGAACCTTTCTGGTCTTCTTTGATTTTGACCAGTCAACCGTCACGCCTGAAGCGCGGCGTATCATAGAGTCTGCTGCCGATTGGGCTAAAAAGGGCAATGTGATGCGAATTGGAGTAACGGGCCACACTGATACAATGGGTACAGCAACATATAACCAGGCACTATCCAGTCGTCGGGCTGACGCTGTTCGCGCAGAACTGCTTCGCCTTGGGTACAAGGGCGGCGAGATCAGCGTAAGCGGTGTTGGGTTTTCGCAGCCCCTACTTCAGACCGGTCCTCAGGTAAGGGAACCACAGAACCGCCGTGCCGAAATTGTCTTTAACTAGATGCAAATCTGAAACAGAGCGATTGTTAACCACCGATCCTTGATCAGGCGACACTTCTTATTGACGCAAGGGTTGGCGCCTGATCCTCGGTAGAGGTCTTCACGTCGAGGGAATTATGAACATAGCACTTCTTGTTATCTTGATTCTTTTTCTGATCGGCGCTTTTCCGGCGTGGCCCCATAGCAGCTCCTGGGGTTATTATCCCAGTGGCGGAATTAGTCTACTCTTGGTAATAGTAATCGTGCTGCTGATCACTGGCCGACTTTAAAGCATAGATTTTGCAAATTGAAATGTTAATGACAGCACTTAATAAGATCAGGAGGGAGATGAAAATCGCCGTCTTGCTGTGACCGGTCGAACGGTCGATAAAACCTTTCCTACAACGTTGCGCAGCCAAAGGCTGTCGCCAGTATTGTATTTGGATGGTTCAGGGTTTCTAAGACGGGCGAATATTTAGATCGGCAAATTGGCGTTTTCACGATTTCATTCTGTAGATCCAGCAGCATGATCTACCATCTCGGGCTGAGTATTTTCCGAATCTCGACTCGCCATTAAATCCAATCAAAATTTCTAGCTGGGCTCCTTCAATCTACGCAGGGGGCCACAATCGGCACTTGGATCATTGACATCAAAGTCAGGAATTTTGGGTATTTGAAATGAACCGCTTCATTTGCTTTTTTTCCAATCACCCGATCGGTGGTTTGGTCTGCCGGTATCTCTGGCAGTGCT
>CAISDR010000015.1 GCA_903884125.1 uncultured bacterium | reverse complement strand
GCAATTAGCCGTTGAGGTGATTTGATGCCACAGGAAATTACTTTCGAGACACAGGGTAACGTCGGCGTCATAACGTTCAATGCGCCTGCCAGGCGGAACGCCTTGTCCGATGACATGATCGATGAACTGGTCATGACCCTTGGGACAATCGCCCAAGATCAGGCCGTTCGCTGCTTGATCCTAACAGGTGCTGGAACGTCCTTCTGCGCAGGCGGCAGCATTCATGATATGCGTGACCGCACTGGTTATGCCGGCGGTGGGCCGGTCAACGGATGGCGCTCTATGGCGGGGGGGTTCCAGCGCATTCCGCGAACATTTGTCGCGTTGGATATTCCGGTAATTGCCGCGGTAAATGGCCCAGCCATCGGCGCCGGCTGCGATATTGCTGCAATGTGCGATATCCGTATTGCCTCGGATACCGCGTCTTTCGCCGAGAGCTTTATTCGGCTGGGTGTAATTTCCGGCGACGGTGGAACCTGGTTCCTGACCAGGGCCATCGGTCGATCGCGTGCCGCAGAAATGACCCTCACCGGGGATGCGATAGATGCGTCCACCGCGGCTGCCTGGGGCCTGGTGTCGCGGGTTGTTGCGGCAGATACCCTGATGCAAGAGGCGATGAAGACCGCCCAGCGTATTGCACAACATGCCCCCAATTCGATCCGGATGGCGAAGCGGTTGCTGCGCGAGGCCGCCGAACACGACCTGAACTCAAGTCTCGAACTCGCAGCCGCCATGCAGGGCGTATTGCTACACACCGAAGATCAACGCGAGGCAGTGAAGGCCATGCTGGAGAAACGCCCAGGAGTCTTCAAGGGCGATTGAGGTAGACTTTAAATGTGTCGGCAATTTTCCGATGCAGATGTCGATAAAAAATTGGGCTGGAGACATGAGGAAGTTCACATGATTTATAACGTTGAGGCTGCGCTAGGTCCGCAACAGACTGATGAAGACTGGCAAAGATGGTACGGGGATATGAAGCCCCCCGAAAGTCTGCTCACTGTTCTCGGGCTGAATTCCGCGCAGCGATTTAAGGGTATCAGTCATAAGCCTTATGCGTATGTTGCGATCTACAGCATTGATTCAGTCGATGTGATGACGAGTGCCGCTTATCGTGGTGTTGGGGGCGGGAATTTTCTGACCAATCGCTGGAAACCAATGCTGAGCATGTGGACCCGTGACCTATATGACGGGCTGGAAACCGCTCCACCAGTGTCTGAAGATTCGCTCCTCGGCTTCTTTGATCGGTCCGAACCTTCTGCTTTGCCTGCAGGCATTGAAGCGACCTGGCTTTCCTGTGCTGGCCTCGATAAGACGACGCCGTACCGGGCTCTTGCCGTGTTGAAGGAGAATGAATCGGATCGGTACCTAAATGCTGGTTTTCGTCTCTTCAAACCTCTCAGCCCATATCATACTGCTTAGGGAGGCGCTTCGAATTTCCTGATTCTGGACCGTATTACTCGCTAACGACTCACAACCGAATGTCAATTAAACCAAGAACCGTCGCGAAGACGGGAATTCATAATCTAGGGAAGGAATAACAGACATGCGATATTCAACATTAGTGATGGCTGCGTTTTTGACGCTCGCGATTAATGTGGGCGAG
>CAISDR010000014.1 GCA_903884125.1 uncultured bacterium | reverse complement strand
GCTGTGCGCGATATTTCCGCGTCCATTTCGGTTGCAGTCAGCGATGATGTGGATGTGATCGCGAAGGCCGACCGGATCGTTCTGCCCGGCGTCGGGGCCTTTGGCGATTGTCTGCGCGGGGTGGGTGCCATCGAGGGGCTGCGCGAGGTTCTGCATAAACGCGTGATTGAAGATGCCCGGCCGTTTATGGGCATTTGTGTGGGTATGCAGCTGATGGCCGAGCGCGGCCTTGAACATGGCGAACATGCTGGCTTTGGCTGGCTGCGCGGCGCCATCGCTTTGATGAGCCCGCAAAGCCCGGACCTGAAAATTCCTCATATGGGATGGAATTTGCTGCGTGATCGGCAGTCGCACAAGGTACTGAACGCGTGTCCGGACCCCGCACACGCGTATTTTGTGCATTCTTATGCTTTGAGCGAATTTGATCCCGGACAGGTTCTGGCCATGACCCGTCACGGCCAGGCGATACCGGCTATGGTGGGGCGCGATAACATGATCGGCACCCAGTTCCACCCGGAAAAAAGTCAGGCATTCGGACTGAAACTGATTGCAGATTTCCTGCGCTGGAGACCCTAGTGTCCATGATACTGTTTCCTGCCATCGATTTAAAACAGGGTGCCTGTGTTCGCCTGATCAAAGGTGAAATGGCCCAGGCGACCATATTCAATGATGACCCGGCCAATCAGGCCGCGAAATTCGCTGCCCAGGGTTTTACCTGGCTGCATGTGGTCGATCTGGACGGCGCCTTTGCAGGTCAGTCGGCCAATCGCGCCGCCGTTCAGGCGATATTGTCCGCCGTTGATCTGCCGGTGCAACTGGGTGGTGGCCTGCGCGATATGGCATCGATAGCCAGCTGGTTTGAAGCAGGAATCGCACGCGTGATTTTAGGTACGGCGGCAGTTAAAAATCCGGCGCTGGTGGCGCAGGCAGCGGCGGCTTTCCCAGGGCGCATTGCGGTCGGGATTGATGCGCGTGGCGGCAGGGTTGCCGTTGAAGGCTGGGCCGAGACATCTGAACTGACCGTTCTTGATCTGGCCCGCCGGCTTGAAGATGTGGGCGTTGCCGCCATCATCCATACCGATATTGATCGCGATGGCCTGTTGGGCGGCTTGAATGTTGCAGCCTCCGCCCAGCTGGCACGCAGTATTGACATACCGGTCATTGCATCAGGAGGGCTTGGCTCGATTGCCGATCTGGAACTGCTGAAAGCGCAGCGCGTACCGGGCCTGATTGGCGCGGTAGCGGGTCGTGCACTCTATGACGGGCGACTTGATCCCAAAGCTGCCCTGGCGCTTTGTGCAGCATGAACACCGACCTTAAAGCACGCATCATACCCTGCCTTGATGTCAAAGGCGGACGCGTGGTCAAGGGAATCAATTTTCTGGATCTGAAGGACGCAGGCGATCCGGTTGAACAGGCGGCGGTTTATGACGCAGGGGGTGCGGATGAACTTTGCTTTCTGGATATTACCGCATCCCATGAAGGTCGCGACATTCTGTTTGATGTGGTTGCCCGGACCGCTGAACGCTGTTTCATGCCTCTGACCGTCGGCGGCGGCGTGCGCACGCTGGATGATATGCGCAAGCTGCTGCTGGCGGGGGCAGACAAGGTTGCCATCAACACAACGGCGGTTACTGATCCCGCCTTTATCGGGCGCGCGGCTGCCAAGTTCGGGTCGCAATGCGTTGTGGTCGCAATTGATGCCAAACGGGTTGGTGATGGTTTTGAGGTATTCACCCATGGCGGTCGCAACGCAACCGGTCTGGATGCAATCGCGCATGCGCAAAATATGGTCGAACTCGGCGCTGGCGAAATCCTGCTTACGTCAATGGACCGGGATGGCACACGTATCGGTTATGATCTCGACTTGACACGGGCAATCAGCGATGCGGTCAGCGTACCGGTGATTGCATCAGGCGGCGTTGGAAATCTGGATCATCTTGCTGATGGCATTACGCTCGGTCATGCATCGGCCGTTCTCGCTGCTTCCATTTTTCATTTTGGTGAAGCAAGTATCGCTGAGGCAAAAGCGCATTTGTCTGCGCACGGTATTGCCATTCGACTCTAGCCGTGGTCTGCTAGTGCAATAATGTAACAGTTTTGTGACAATAGCGCCTGCTGAAAGAGCGTGTCTCCAATGACGGCCCAGATTGAATTGGAATTGAAGCTGACAGGACGGCCCGACGTTCTGCGCGCGCTGCCGAAGTCTGCAGCATTCAGCAACTATATCGAAGGGCCGCCAAAGCGGCGCATTCTCACAACGGTTTATTTCGATACGCCGGATTATGTTCTGCATCAGGCAAAAGTTGCATGGCGGATACGTCGGCAGGGCAGGCATTTTCTGCACTCGATCAAATTCCGCACTGACGGTCAGTCAGGCGTTATGGGGTCGGCACTGGAAATTGAACAGGTTGTGTCTTCGGACCGACCCGATCCGGTTATACTGCGCCATCAGTCACTGGCCGCTTATCCTGCAATTTCAAAATTGCTGGTCAATGTATTGGCGCGTACGGATTTTGGTCCCCTGTTTGAAAGCCACATCCGACGGACAATTTATAATCTTCGTCCTGATAAAGATTCACTTGTTGAACTGGCGATTGATGTGGGGGAATTGCGTTCGGGGGCCAATGTGCTGGCGGTCGAAGAGGCCGAATTCGAAATTAAAGCCGGAACAATTGAAGCTGTCTATAATTGTGCCGAAAAGGCCATCGGAATTTCTGATCTACGCATTGAACCGGAAAGCAAGGCTCAGCGCGGCTATAGGTTGGCACAAGGCAAGGTGATCACTGTTCACAAGGCTACGGATATCAGTCTGCCTAAAAAGGCCACAATCGAAGACGCACTTTATGGTGCATTGAAGTCAACGATCGCACAGATCGCTGTGAACGGGCGCGTATTTGAACTGACCGGTGAACCGGAATCCGTGCACCAGCTGCGTGTCGGGCTGCGGCGGGCGCGGGCGGCTTTTTCACTGTTTCGCGACGTGACGCCGGGGGTTGAGACGGCACAACTGAAACAGCGTCTGAAAACACTGGCAGACCAGTTCGGCGCCCTGCGCGACATGGATGTTTTTCTGGGCGAGGTGATACCTGGGATTTCCCGCGAACTTGAAACCATCGGTTTAGATATATCGCTTGACCCATTGATCAGTGCAGCGCTGGTTGCACGTGACAAGGCCCGCGATCTTGCTTCTGACGCCATTGCTGCGCGCGAATATACCCAGCTTCTGATTGACTTCGACCGCTATCTGGAAACGCGGGGCTGGCGTCGTGCGGTAGATGCACCCATGATGCGTCTGTTAGAACCGATTGATCCTTTCGCACGACATATTCTGAATGCGCGCCTCAAGCGAACATTGCGTGCCGCGAAGGGTCTGGACAAGCTGGTGGGCGATGAGCGCCACCGCGTACGCATTGAATTAAAAAAATTGCGTTATGGCAGCATGTTTTTTTCAAGCCTGTTCGGCAAAAGAATGGCGCGCGATTATCTGGAAATTCTTGCCGGTATGCAGGATTTTTTCGGCGGTATAAATGATGCCTATGTGGCCGAGGGAATTATAAAGGCGCTGATCAGTTCCGCCGAAGGTGACGTACGTAGCGATCTGGCCTTTGCAGGCGGCGTGGCAATCGGTATGAATGCGGCACGCGCTGGTCGGGACTGGTCAATGGTGATCCGGCGATGGCCTGATTTTGCGCGAGAGAAACCTTTCTGGCACGAGGAATAGGCCATGGCTGAGCAACATGCACTTGACCGGTTGGCAGCGGTAATTGCGGCACGTGCAGGTCGCGAGGCCGATCAGTCTTATACCGCCATGCTATTGTCTAAGGGCACGGCACATATTGCCAAGAAGCTGGGCGAGGAAGCAATTGAAGTGGTGATCGCTGCCGCAGAAAAAGATAGCCATGCGGTGATACGCGAAAGTGCGGATCTTTTGTATCACTGGCTGGTCCTGATCCAGTCTCTGAACCTGCCAATGGCGGAAGTCATGACAGAACTTGATCGTCGCCATAGTCAGTCCGGCCTTGCCGAAAAGGCAGGACGTCCGCGTCAGTAAATTTGCGATCAGGCGGCAGTCTTCAACCGATCATCCCATTGCGCGATCAGGTGGCGGTTGTCATGCTGCCAGGGATGGAAATCGCGCTTGAAATAATCTTTCCAGGCAGGCACCAGTCTGGCTACCAGGCCATCCTTCATCCGCAGGAATCGGAACAGGCGGCCCCAGGCGGTCGGTGAATAGGCTACGCCATCTTTTCGCATGAGCAGAAATGTCGCCCAGAATATGCGAAAGGTGAACATCACTGTGGTGATCCACATAGCCCGCGCGCGACGGGTATATGATTTGTCGGGCGATTCATCCTTTGTGGCTTGCTGATAAAGATCATAGGCCACAGCCTTGTGCTCTATCTCTTCAAGCCCGTGCCAGCGCCACATGCGGGCAATTTCGGGTTCTGCGCCACCCATGAAATTGAGATCATCAAGAAGTTGTTCGGCGAATATCGCGGTGAAATGTTCAAGCGCGCAGGTCGATGCCAATTGCCGCAAAGGCGGAAGCCATTTTACTGCCCGGGCCAGATTTGTTTTGATATTCGCCTCGATATAGTCAACCGGATAGCCTTGGGCACGCATGCGATCATTAAAGACAATATGCTCGCGCGTGTGGATCGCCTCCTGCTGGACAAAGGCTCGTATTTCCGGGTCTGATCCGCGTCCGATCTGTGCTGCAATCACGCGGACGGAATGAATGAAAAATCTTTCCCCTTCTGGAAAAGTCAGTGACAGTGCATTGAAAAATGCCGTAATCGCCGGATCGTTGGAATGCCACCAGCGTGTCGGCACGTCGATGTCAAAGTGGTAATCGCGCGCGCTGAAGCTGGCCCGGTCGCCATCTGACGACCTTTCCTTCTCTGATAAGGATACCTGTATCGGCATAATCTTTAGACCCTCGTCCACGGCGCAGGTGTCAACGGCGCAGGTGTCAACGGCGCAGGTGCGTCATCAGACGTCATTATACAGTTTTTTACTGCACATTGCTGTTCGAAACAACCTGATGCTACCGGTGTTTGACGCCATGTTCTGAACACCAAATTTGGTTTAAAAATGATTCCGGCCGAGAAAAAAGCACAATTCTGTCACCTGGCCGAACATTCACAAATTGCAAGTTCCCCCTTAGATAGTTTATATTATGAAAACTATTCTAAAAGTACCCAGCCCAACAGCTGGTCAATTTGCATTGCGTTGCGGACACATTTCCAATTGACTGG
>CAISDR010000013.1 GCA_903884125.1 uncultured bacterium | reverse complement strand
TTTTCGTCTTTGCCTAACCATCTGACATAAATAGCCTTTTTCTGCTATCTATGTCAGCCTCAAATTTTATTTGAATGAAATACGATAAGTGCTTGCGGGGACCCACAGCGCCCTGTACTGAACTGTGATTCTTTACCCTTAGCATTTCATTGTCAGTCTGAGATTGTTTTCGGCAATGGTTCACCAAGTCCGCTTGTCAGGCTATGACATGCTCCAGCCATTGATTTTTCGGCCTATTACATCCTCATGCTAAGCCTCGCCATGGATCAAACCGGCCATATCAAGCACGTCGCCCGTCATACGATAGGCCACCAGCTTGCCGTTTTTAGCGACAGAATAGTCAAGGCAGACCGCATTCGGCGCCACAATCTCCGGCTCGCCCTTCAGCCAGTAATGGCCGAAAAATACCGGAACAGCATCGCAATAACGAAAGTCATCACCGATCGGATCGGCCGGTAATTCGCTTTCCTGCCCATCCATGCCGAGGGCGGCAGTCCGGAATGTGGTCGCTTGCGGATCCCACCACTTGATCCGCGCCTCCCGCCTTTCATGGCCGGATTCGTGATGGAAAGACATACCGGCGGGCAAGGCCTTTTCGGGGCCCTTCAGGACGACTTCCATCGCGTCGTTCAAGGCCCTCCCGTTGTGATGCGTTGCCTTGAAGCCGTCTCGGGTCATAGGCCAGGCGTCGTCGGGACAGCCTGATCGCATCAGTGATGACAATTGTATGGAATAAAACGTATCCTAGCATCAAAAAAACTCATTGGGCATCATGGTCGAATTAAAAAACATCACCGAAGATACCAACTCCCACAAACCATAGCGCCTATCGCACAAGCGCTTGAGCGCAATTTTCAAGGCTATAGCCTCGGGATTTGGCCTCCTTCAAATATTCGCTATAGGCTGGACGATCATCCCAAGCGGCCGGAACTGTTCCAAGATGCGTGTTGATCACGGCGTATCGGCAAATTTCTTGTTTTGAAAGCGCGCTCATTGGCGCATCAGCCCTCATTCTTAGCTCAGGCGCGGGTTCATTTGGTTCGACCGGCTTCGGTGTAGTGGGATCTTTTAAAGGACTTTCATTTTGCGGGACTTCATCCTCCCCGGTCGGGAGGCTGGCAGCCTGTTTGCTCGTTAAATATTTCTGAGACACAAGATGCTTTTTAAGGCCTTCTGGAAACGGGATCAATTTCCGCTTGTCAGCAGGACATTTGCCTATGCTTGCGGGTACAGTGCATTCCATGACGCCGAATTGAGTGGTTCTGTCATAGAGAGGCAATAACCGACGGAATGCATCATTCTGCTCGCCGAGCAGGCTCTTTAAAGCAGCCCAGCCGGCCAGAAATCCATTGGAATTCCAATCGATTGACGGGTCAGATTCTATGCGTTGAAGTTCATATTTGAGCCGGTCGCGGAATCGCGGTTCTCGGGTAACATCGTTCAGTTGCCCATTTTTAAATTCTTCGATTTTGATTGGCGGTCGCGAACATGCATAACAGTCAAACGTGTAGTTGAAACTTTCGTCAACGCCTATGACGACATAATTACCAGCCCCCGTGGCATCTTCAAACTTAAGCTCGTCGCCATCCCTGTAGCCAAA
>CAISDR010000012.1 GCA_903884125.1 uncultured bacterium | reverse complement strand
TGCTGAAACATGAAGACCGATAGATGCCGCATTCATGTTACGGCGGTCGGCCTCGGCAAATTCGACGATATCAAATACAGGGCTCAGCGGCTGTCCAAGGCTGGTCCAGACATATCCGAATTTGAGATGAACTGGTAGCGCCGTACCGGCTGCCTCGTGCCCGACAAATGCCTTTGGCCCGGTATCGGCCCACATCAGGGTGATTTCCGTATCCAGCAGCCTCGTGCGTCTGGTTCGACATTTCAGAAGATCGGCCACTGCACCAACAACGTGCCAGTCGTTTAGGGCCACCTGATCGGTGCAGCCAATTTTGGAAAGTTCGCTGATCACAATGCCCCCTTACCGAACGCTGGCTTGATCATTGGCGTATCGGCAGGAAAAATATGTTGCGCAAAATGCCGCACGTTGACTTACAAGCCACGTCCGTCGCGTTGATAATCGTTTGCAGCCGGGCTTTGGCAATTCTATGCTGCCGGTTATGCGTATCCATTCCCCGGCCCTTCGATATTTTGACGCCGTCCGCGAAGCCGGCTCGATCCGCGAGGCGGCACGACGGCTGAATGTGGCCTCATCGGCGGTCAATCGTCAGATACTCAAGCTGGAAGCCGAAATCGGGTCCCCCCTCTTTGAGCGTTTGCCATCCGGATTGAAACTGTCAGCGGCTGGCGAGGCGCTGACCCGGCATGTGACAATTGTTCTTAAGGATGCGGAGCGTACCCGTGCCGAGCTGGACTCACTTCGCGGGGTCCATTCCGGTCGTGTGGAAATGATGAGCGTTGAAGCGGCGAATTTTGACCTGCTGCCCAAGGTCATTGACCGCATGGCCCAACACCATAAACGGGTCCGGATAAAGGTGGTCACCGCCGGGTCGCGCAGCGTGCCTGACGCCCTTATCAATGGCGAAGTTGACCTGGGGCTGGCCTTTTCGTTGCCCCGCAATCCCCAGCTTCAGCAATTGGCTGTCGGGCGCTTCCATCTGGGCGCCATTGTGGCAGCTGATCATCCCTTGGCCGGGCGCAAGCGCACGCGGATATCCGATTGTGCCGACTACCCCCTGATCGTAAGCGACCCGCAATTATCGCTGCGGCCAATCATTCATTCCCTTATCATGCAGTCAGGCCGCCCCATAACGCCAATGATTGAAGCAAATTCAATTGAACTGATGAAGCGACTTGCTGAAATGAAAGTGGGGGTTGCATTCGCCTCGCGCATCGGCCTTGAAGCTGAACTGCTGCGGGGCAGTCTGGTCCATATTCCATTGGAAGATCGTGGCCCGGTTTATACTGAACTTGCACTTTACACCCGCGCCAATGCTGGAATGACCGTCGCTGTTGCGGCTTTTGCCCAGTTCGTTGGTGCCGAAATAATGCGCCGTGCACTGGCCGAAGAGGACGCCCTGAAAAGCTGACCTGAGGCAATTTTTCAAGACGAATATTCACTGGTGCCAATTCGGCACCAAATCCCGATTCCCGCGCTCCAATGTCCAAAAGCCGCTTCATACTTGCCTCTAAACTGTGCAATTGGCTTGCCCGCATCATTAAAATATTGCGACGCAACATATTTGCATCACAAAGAATTTTTTAAAAACAATAATTTGCGATTGTGATCTCATTTTGGCATCAGTATGAACGCTTTTTTGTGCTTTTTTTGCGACAATTGTCCGTCCTAGGTTAAACGGGCGTGTTTCAGGATACAGGCTAGGCGCTGATTTGCGAGTAATCGTGTCAGTGTTTTAGTGAAAATTCGGAATAAAGCACATTATAAGTTGAATTATCGCATGAAAATAGCCGAATATAGCTATTTTTACTTAGAGGATTAATAAAAATGAGTGCAAATACGTTGAAAGTACCAACATTCAG
>CAISDR010000011.1 GCA_903884125.1 uncultured bacterium | reverse complement strand
CGGTGGCGGCGTTGATGATCTTCGACATGATTTTTTCTGACTGAATGATGTCCCGTGCAATATCTTCGATCGGCATGCGCTGCGACATGGCCTGCGAGCGGATCAATTCATACGCCTCGTTTTCTGAAATCCGCTGCTTCGCAATCAAAATCCGCTTGGCCTCTTCCAGCATTTTCAGATTGATGATTTTTTTCTCGAGCTGCGAAATGCGATGGGAATTGCGGGAGTTTTTCGCGTGCTGGTGCAAGGTGGTGATGATGGTGGACAGCAAGCCGGAGGCTTTAATCGGAGCCATCAAAATCGCCATCACACCGATGCGCAAAGCTTCGTCAATCAGGGTCGGGTTCTCGAAATTGGCCACCGAGATAATCGGCGGCCCACTTTCATGCAACCACCCGTAGTCCATCTGCTCGACTTCCGGCGGGATATACAGAAATATCAAATCGATATGGGCATCAATGAACGGCGGGTGGGGCCAGCAAATCTCAACGCTGCAACCGATCCGCTTCAGTTGGGTCAGCAAGGAAACGCCATCGGCCTCTGGCGGAAACAAGACCAACACACTAGGCTTCCTAGCCAGAATGGCCCGGGAGATACCGACGTGTTTATGTTGGTCAAAGCTGGTCACTGTAAGCCTAGGTCAGGGAATAGTTGCGTGCAATCGCGGGGTGGCTGCTCACCATATAGGGGTCCGGGTTCACTCTGAGCCCCTGGTCTTCAATGATCGTGAACTGGCCTTGCGCATTGGCCATTCCAATCCGGGGATACAAACGCGCGTGGTGCGTCAGATGGTCGATTTGAACGCGGCCTTGTGGCGCCTCAATTTCTGCGCCCAAAATATTGGGCAAGATATCTTCGATGCGGTCGGTGTCCGAATTGCGGAAGGCCTTGGCCAGCAGGTGCATGGCGAAGTAAGACGCTTCCCAATTCATATTGGGAATAGCCCGTTCCGCATAGCGGCTTGCGAAAAAGCGGTCCACCGTGCTGCGATTCAAAGGCGAATCGATGCTTTGGAAGTACGGCGAAGAGGTGTAATGCCCCTGAGCAGCCTCCGCGCCCATCATGTTGATTTCCACCTCGGAGGTATTCAAGCTGGCAATGGGTATTTTTGCTGGATCCAGGCCCGCCTTCAAAAACGCCTGGTAGAGGTACGGGACGGTTCTGCCGATCAGCGTGCAGAACACAAAATCCGGCTGCTTGGCCTTGATGTCCTCCACGATGTCATCGATAGCATTCCGGTTCGCATACAAACTGACATACCGTTCCGCGACGATGGTGTGTGCCGGATGCGCCGCAATCAGCGAATGCATATTGCGATTGGTTTCGTAGGGGTAGATGTAGTTGGAACCAATCATGTAGACACGCGAACCGAAATTCGCGGTCATGAATTTCTCTAGTTGCACCAGATTCTGGTTAGGCGCAGCGCCGGTGTAAATGATATTTTCTGAAAACTCGAAGCCTTCGTATTGCTGCGGGTAGAAAAGCAGCTTGTTGTGCTTTTCAATAATCGGCAACATGGCTTTGCGGCTACTGGATGTGTAGCCTCCGAACACCAGGTTGATCTGGTCTTCGATGATCAAGCGCTCCAGCGTCACCTTGTAGCGCGCGTTATCCGATTGGGGGTCGTAGTGGGTCGGGATAATTTCCCGGCCGGCAATACCCCCTAAACCATTTATCTCGTCGATGGCAAACAAGGCCCCATACAGCTGCGACGATTCCAACTGCGATGTCACGCCTTGCTTCGAAAAAAGCAAGCCGATTTTTATAGGATCACCGGTTTTCATTTTTAACCATGTAGTCCAACAAGTTTCGTGGCGTCCATCTTATCCACGGAACTCCGTGAGTTGCAAGTGACGGGCGGCGAATGGGCATGGTGGATTTTCTTTTGGGAAAAAGTACGGTGCTTCGCAAATATCAAATCGCAAGGTGGCGACGCAACAAACCGTCGTCCTTCAGCTGTTGGGGGGTCAGGACCTCGACAATGCGGCCCTTTTCCATGACGCAGCAGGGGCAGGCGGTCCGCTCCACCATGTACATGTTTTGCTCGACCAGCAAAATGCCGATGTTCAGCGTATGGGCAATCTCCAAAAGCTTCTCGGCAATGGTTTGCACGATGGATGGCTGCACACCCTCGGAGGGCTCGTCCAGCAGCAAAACCCGCGGATTGCCAACCAGCGCCCTGGCAATTG
>CAISDR010000010.1 GCA_903884125.1 uncultured bacterium | reverse complement strand
GGTATTCTACTCTTACTGCTTGGCCTGATTGTGACGAGCAATCAGTCATTGGCCGCAGAAAACAATGTCGCGCAGTCATTGATCAAGCGCGGGGATTACGTCGCAGCAATCGCAGCACTTGAACCTTTGGCCGACAAGGGACAGCCGCAGGCCCAGTATCTGCTTGGTACCATATTTGCTAACGGTGATGGGGTCGGGGTAGACGATCTAAAGGCGCTGCGTCTTTTCCGTGCAGCCGCCGCCAAGGGGCATAAGCTGGCTCGCCAACAGATCGTTGCCATGTTTCATAGCGGATCATTGCCGGAACCATCGCCAGAGGATTGGCATGTCCAGCTTGGAACAGTTCCGTCAGAGCAGGTTGGCGAGCGGGAATGGAAGCGACTGGTCAAGCTTTATCCCGATCAGTTGACCGGTGTGCAAATGGGACTGGTTGCGACCGAACATGGCGGCAAGCAGGCTTTTCTGCTGCACGGCGTCGGACTGGACGAAGTGGTGGCCCGTGCGATCTGCGCCGATCTGGTGAACACCATCCAGGGCTGCCGCGTCAAAAAAGGTGGCACAAAAACTGATACCAATGCCGTTGACGGCGACAGCACGAAATCCCCGACGCCGACAGAGCAGCCGAATTAGGCAGGTTATCAGGCAACCCTGTCTGCTGGTTCGCCCCCGGCAAAGAACTGATCCAGATTGTCTAGCGCACGCATGCCCATGGCTATGCGGGTTTCGATAGTTGCCGAACCAAGGTGGGGCAGAAGGAAAACATTCCTGATCGTCCGCCAGCGCTCATCGATATTGGGTTCACCCTGAAAGACATCCAGACCGGCGGCGGCCAGCCTGCCATCTGTCAGGGCACTGATCAGGGCATCTTCATCCACAAGGTCCCCACGTGAAACATTGACCAAAACCCCTTGCGGCCCCAGCGCATCGATGGCGGCTGCATTTACGATGTGACGGGTCTGCGCTGTTGCCGCGGCAGCGATGATCACCACGTCACAGGCAGAAAAGAGATCCAGTGATGACGGGTGATAGGTCAGCGCTGAAATCTCGGGCGCGTCCACGGGATTTCGTGAATGGTAGTGAAGGTCAACGCCAAATGGTTTAAGGCGCGCGGCGATGGCGCGTCCAATACGCCCTAACCCTAAGATCCCCACCTGCTTGCCGACAAGTCCGGTGCCAAGAAAGCCAGTTGGCGACCAGCGTTGCCAACGCCCTTCACGGACCATTCGTTCGCCTTCGCCTGCCCGTCTTGCGGCTGCCAGGGTCAGCAAAACTGCAATTTCAGCGGTTGCATCGGTCAGGACATCGGGAGTGTTGGTCACGATCAGGCCCCGCCGACGTGCAGCGTCAATGTCGATATGATCGACGCCGACAGAATAGGTTGCAAGAATGCGCAACGTTTCGGGCGCACCGGCAATCAATTGGGCATCGCATTTTTCGGTAAGCGACACCAATGCGCCATCCTGTCCGATCAGAGCGGCGGCGAGTTCTTCCGGACTATAGGGAAGGTCATCATCATTCACTGTCAGTTCATAATTGCGCGCGGCGCGGGTCATGACCGGTTCGGGCAATATTCTGGTGATAAGCAAGCGATTCGGCTTTGTCATGTGTTGCACGAAGTCCACTCTTGATCAGGATTAGGGGCAGCCTGACAGATTGTTTCTAATTTCGTGTTTATATTGACTGACTTGGGTACCGATTTCGACCTAGATTGAATTATGCAGCGCAATTTGATGATTTTAATGGGGTTTGCGGCTTTTGGTCTGGTCGATATGCGGCCAGCCATTGGCGCGCCGCTGGAGTTACTTTCGCACCGGGCGACCTATTCACTTGAATTGGGGCGTGCGCGGCCGGGGGCTGGCGTTGCTGGGCTGGACGGCCGGTTGGTAATCGAGTTTTCAAATCAATGCGAAGGGTCTACCGTCACCCAGCGTATCGTTGAACAATTGACTGATTCCGAAGGCGGGCGAAGCCTGACGGACTTTGCAACGTCAAGCTGGGAAGCGAGTGACGGCACGTCATTCCGTTTTTCGACCCGGCAGGTGGTCGATGGCGAAATTCAGGATCAGGCTGACGGGTCCGCCGAATTGGACTCCAAGAATGGTCGCGGCAATGCCGTTTATTCAACGCCAAAGGGCAAACAGGTAAGCCTGCCAGCAGGCGTGGTCTTCCCGGCCGAATTCAATGCAACGCTGATTGACGCAGCCCAGCGTGGCGAAAGACGCATCGAAAGACTATTTTTCGACGGCGCAACTGACGTGGATATGTATCGGGCTATAGCCTTTATCGGTCCCGAACAGGCTCCGGGCAAAATCAAACCGGTTGGTGGCTCAGGTGGATCTCTGACCACCGGCATGAAAAGCTGGGTCGTAGTTGTTGGTTATTTCAAACCGAATGACCGCGAGGGATTGCCGGAATATGAAGTGACGTTCCGGATGTTTCCAAATGGGCTTTCGGGCGATCTGACAATTGATTACGGTGATTTTTCGATGAAGGGTCACCTGATCAAGGTCGACAAGTTGCCCAGGCCACGCTGCTAGGCTCGCAGCCGCTTAGCTCTGCTTTAATCCGCGCCCTTTACCGATCGCCTTTTGTCCAAACTTTTCGCGAACCCGGTCTATCGCACGTTCGGCCATAGCTCGGTTATTGGATGCTTGGTCGATCAGGTCCTGGGTGTCTGCCCCCGTGCTTGGCGATAATGACGCCAGCCCGATGCCGATCAGGCGATAGGCTGTGCCATTGGCCGCAGACCGCAGCAGGTCAACGCCATGCCGGTACACCACGTCCGCCAGTTGCGTACCTTCGGGCAAGCTGCGGCTAAGTGTCCGGGTTTTGAAATCCCGGGTCTTGAGTTTCAGGTGAATGGTGCGTGCGACCATGCCTTGTGCCTTGGCCCGGCGCGCTACGGTTTCGCACAACGGCCATAATTGTCGATCAAGGCGCATCAGATCTTCAATATCATCGGCAAAAGTGGTTTCCGCAGATATGGATTTGACAATTGACTGGCTGGATACCGAACGGTCATCCTGCCCCCGGCTTAGCGCATGCAGGCGTCGGCCCATGTCGCCATAGCGCGCCATCAGTTTTTTTTCATCTACGGCGCGCAGATCGGCAATGCGCTTGAACCCGTCGCGTTCAAGCCGTGCTGCCATGGCAGCACCCACACCCCAGATCAGTGACACAGGTTTATCCGCCAGAAAGCTCAGGGCTTCCTGTCTGCCAATGACCGAAAAGCCACGCGGCTTGTCCAGGTCAGAGGCGATCTTGGCCAGAAACTTACAATAGCTGAGCCCCACTGAAACAGTTATACTGAGGCGTTCTTCGATCTGCCGGACCAGACGCGCCATTGATTCCGCCGGACTGGCACGATGCAGTCTTTCGGTGCCGGCGAGATCCAGAAACGCTTCGTCAATGCTCAGCGGTTCCACCAGCGGCGTCAGTGACTGCATCATCTCGCGAACCTCACGCCCGACGGCCACATATTTCGCCATGTTAGGGCGAATGACGACAGCATCCGGGCACAGTTTCATCGCCTTGAACATGGGCATGGCCGATCGCACACCGTGAATGCGCGCCAGATAACAGCAGGTTGAAACCACGCCACGATGGCCGCCGCCGATGATAACGGGCTGGTTCAATATTGCCGGGTTATCGCGCTTTTCGATTGCCGCATAGAACGCATCGCAATCCAGATGCGCGATTGTCAGACTGTCAAGTTCGCAATGACGCAGCAATCTGGGCCGCCCGCACTGGCCACAGCGCGTGGCAGTATCGCCCGGGGTGCGATAGCCACAATCGCGGCACAGCGCCGACATGATGAATCACGCGCCAGCAAGGTGGCCCGCAATAAATGCCTTGGCCTCGGGCCAGTCATCATGGCGGGCATGTGCGGCAGATGTTGGCGGAATCAGCGCGCGTAACCTACGGTCGGCGATCATGTGTATGCGGACGACATGGGGTGCGTGTTCGGCCACAGATTGATGATTGGGTGGCAGATCATCCAGAAAAATGACTGGATAGGGATTGTCGCCAATAATGGCTGCCACCGCTGGTCCTTTTGCGCCGCTATTGGCGACCAGCGGATAGTTCATGCCGTGACGATTAAGCGCCTGAACGCGGGCATGACGTTGCGCATGGGGAATATTCGACAGGATAATGATATCGGCTGACCGCGACAATTCGGCCAGCGCCGCCGCAGCACCCGGTGCCGGTTCCAGATGCTCGGTCTCGGATTCGAAAAATTCATCCAGCAGTATTTTTACTTCCGCTCCAGCCAGGGCACGGCCATCG
>CAISDR010000009.1 GCA_903884125.1 uncultured bacterium | reverse complement strand
CGTCCAGCACCTGTTCGATGTGAACAGCGCCTGTGATCGACCCCAGCGCGTCGGCGGCTAGGCGAAGGTCTTCGGCCGCCAGTTCGGCATCTGTGAAACTGACGCGGGTCAGGGCATCGCGGGCGCGTTCGACGGCGTGTCGGTGGCGAGCACGGGTCAGGACCGGCGCTTCACCCAGACCACCAAGCTCGGCTGCTCTGCGTCCAAGCTCGGCAAGCAACGCGTCAAACCCTTCGCCCGTGCTGGCTGAAACGCCAAAGATACCCGGTGCCAATGTGGATGGATCTATGTCGATCTTGTTCCGCACCAACAGGGTCCGGCTGCCCGAAACAACACCCTGTGCAGGTGAATCAGCAGTATCCACCGCCAGTGTGAGGTCTGCCTGCGCCATGCGCGCACGCGCACGGGCAATCCCCTCAGCCTCAACCGGGTCATCGCTGTCACGCAGGCCCGCCGTATCTGCCAGTATCACCGGAACCCCGCCAAGGTCCAGATGGACCTCGATCACATCGCGGGTTGTACCTGCCCGGCTTGAGACAATAGCGACGTCCCGGCCCGCCAACCGATTGATAATGCTTGATTTTCCAACATTCGGTGGACCAATGACGGCAATCGATACACCCTGACGCAGCCGTTCCCCCCGATTGTTGTCTGCCAGGTGGTCGGACATGGCTTCAATCAACTGGCCAAGGATGGGGGCGGCACGCCCCGCCAGATCCAGACCCAGATCTTCGTCGACGAAATCAATCTCAGCCTCGACCAGCGCGCGCAGGCTGGTGATCTCCGCCCGCCACCGGTCATAAAGTTTTGAAAGGCGCCCGCCCAACTGGGCCAGCGCCTGGCGCCGTTGCCCGTCGGTTTCCGCATCGATCAGGTCGGCAATGGCTTCAGCGGCAGTCAGGTCCATGTGACCCGCACCAACCGCTCGCCGGGTGAATTCACCGGGTTCGGCGGGCCGCAAGCCCGTTATGCGTCCCAAAGCGGCCAGAACCGCCGAGGATACGGCAATCCCCCCATGAATGTGGAATTCCACCACATCCTCGCCGGTATAGGATTTTGGCGTGGGAAAACAGATGACCAGTGCCTGATCCAGCGCCTGACCAGCCTGATCCATAAGATTGCGTAACCCGGCGGTCCGCGGCTTTGGCAACGGGCCGGCGAGTTGCCGGGCGGCTTCGAAGGCAACAGCGCCCGAAACCCGCACCACGGCGACACCGCTGCGACCGCGCGCCGTAGCCAGCGCATAGATCGTATCATTGAGCTTCATAAGCTGGATCGACCCATCCAAAGGATCGGCGCGTTGCGCCTTATTCCTTGCGCTTTTTGCTATCGGAACCCGTCAGTGCACTGGATGCCGCGCCCGTGGCCGCCGACCAGAAGGCCTTCTGAATCTGTTCCATGCCCTGAACGCCGACCGGGAACCACGAGCGGATCAGGCTTTCCATATCCATGGCCTGCATGTTCGCACTCATCCGGTCCTGCAATTGCTGCATCATCGCATCCTGCAGCGGGGCGACATTCGGCAGGCCCAGAAAGGCGCGGGCCTCTTCGGGAGAACATTCCACATCCACGCTGATTTTCATGGCCATTCCTTCATGTCCTAAACCGCCCTATTGGCCTTGTCCGCCCCAGCGACTAAGTTTGTACAAACAGACTAGGCGTCGTGCACACCCCTCGCAAGCCGCTCAATCAAAACAGTGCCATGCTTCCAACAAACACCCGCTAATGGACCGCCTCTTATCTTGACCCAAAACCTGCTGGCGCGCGAGACAAGCCCCTATCTGCTGCAGCACAAGGACAATCCAGTCCACTGGCGTCCTTGGGGACCTGATGCACTGGCCGAAGCGCAAGCCCGGCATGTGCCGATACTTCTGTCGATCGGTTACGCGGCCTGCCACTGGTGTCACGTGATGGCCCATGAAAGTTTTGAGGACCCAGCAACCGCGCGGCTGATGAACGAGCTTTTCGTCAATGTAAAAGTTGATCGCGAAGAACGTCCCGACATTGATGCCATCTATCAAAACGCACTGGCGATTTCCGGCGAACAGGGTGGCTGGCCACTGACCATGTTTCTGATGCCGGATGGTGCGCCATTTTGGGGTGGCACCTATTTCCCGCCGGTATCACGCTATGGCAGACCGGGCATGCGCGATCTGTGTCGGGAAATGGCACGCGTGTTCGCACAGGAAAAAGACAAGGTTGCTGCTGCGCGCAAGAAGCTGATGGACGGTCTGGCCCATATGGCGCGCGGTGCAAACCCGAGTGCTGAGGCAATCCTGCTTGATCTTGATCAGATCACCAATATTGCCCGCGGCGCCACCCGCGACAGTGATCCGTTTTCCGGCGGTCTTGGCAGCGCACCGAAATTTCCTCAACCTTTTGTCTATGAACTTATTCTGCGCGCTTATCTGAGAACGGGGGAAAAACCGTTTCGTGATGCCGTGATGCTGACGCTGACACACATGGCCCAGGGTGGCATATATGATCATCTGGGTGGCGGGTTTTCGCGCTACAGCGTTGATGATGCCTGGCTCGTCCCGCATTTTGAAAAGATGCTCTATGACAATGCGCAGCTCGTGGATCTCTATGCGCTGACCTACGCAGCAACAGGCAACGAACTTTTCAAACGCCGCATTGAAGAAACCATCGAATTTCTTGTCCGTGAGATGCAATTGCCATCCGGCTGTTTTGCTGCATCCCTTGATGCCGACAGCGAAGGCCACGAGGGAAAATTCTATGTCTGGAGCAAAGCTGAAATTGCCGTCGCCCTGACCAGCGATGCCGACCGGTTCATGGCCGCTTATGGTGTAAGTGCCGATGGAAACTGGGAAGGGACAAATATTCTCAACCGTCTTGGATCCGTCGACGATCTGGATGCGGCCGAAGAATCCCGTCTTGCCCACTGTCGTCAGATTCTGCTTGCCGCGCGCAGCCGTCGTATCCGCCCCGGTTTCGATGACAAGGTTCTCACCGACTGGAACGGCCTGACCATACATGGGCTGGCCCGCGCCGGGATGATCATGAATCGCGCCGACTGGATTTTGATTGCAGCGAAATGTTTTGAAACCATTGTCGAGACCATGTCCCATGGCGACCGGCTTTTTCATTCCAGCCGCCAGGGCATAAACGGGGCGATTGGTCTGGCAGAGGATTACGCGAACATGGCGCGCGCTGCCCTGAGCCTTCATCAGGCAACCGGTGACCCGTCATACCTTGATCATGCGATCCGCTGGGCAGACGTCATGCACCGTCATTTCGAAGCAAACGACCTCGGCGGCTATTATATGAGTGCAGATGATGCCGACGGTCTGATCGTGCGCACGCGCAGCGCTTTCGACAATGCTATCCCATCAGCCAATGGCACCATGATGATGGTGCTGGCATATCTCTATCACCTGACTGGTGACAAATATTTCGAGGCCCGCGCGCTGCAGGTCCTGAATGGTTTTTCAGGCGAGCTTGCACGTGGGCGCTATGGTCTGGCCATGCTGCTTAATGGCTATGATCTGCTGGTGGACCCGGTTCATATTTTTGTCATCGGTCCCAGTGAAGATGCGCTTTACCAGCCCATGCTGACCATGATCCTTGCTGCGGGCATTCCCAATCTGGTTTTGGACCGCCGACCCCATGGCGATGATCTGCCGCGCGATCACCCTGCTTTTGCCAAGATTGCCATTGCTGGCAGACCGACCGCCTATATCTGTCGCAACCGGACCTGTTCGGTCGGGCTGACAACGCTGGACGACCTGGCCTTACGGCTTGCGCAACTCAAACCCCAAACCCGATAATCCAATCAGCACAGGAGAGATAAATGACCGGACATGAGATCAAGATTGAAACCGCCGATGGTCCTTTTATGGCCTATCTGGCGGTGCCCGAAGGCAATTCGCCAGCGCCGGCTGTGGTGGTGATTCAGGAAATTTTCGGGGTCAACCAGAACATGCGTGCAATTGCAGATGACTATGCTGCCCTTGGTTACATCGCTATTTCCCCCGACCTGTTCTGGCGTCAGGAACCCGGCATACAACTAACCGATAAAACCGAAGCCGAATGGGCACGTGCCTTTGAACTGTACAAAGGATTTGATGTGGCACTGGGCATCAACGACATACAGGCAACCATCGACAAGGTGCGCGTGCATCCCCATTGCACAGGTAAAGTGGGTGCGGTTGGTTTTTGTCTGGGCGGACTTCTTGCCTATCTCACCGCCACCCGCACCAATGCGGATGCAGCTGTAGGATATTATGGCGTCGGCATCGAGGGTCATCTGGACGAGGCAGCAAAGATCACCAAGCCGGTGTTATTGCATGTTGCCGAACTGGATCAATATTGTCCGCCGCCAGCGCAGGCCCAGTTGAATTCCGCTTTTGCGAACTCTTCGACTGTAAAGGTTGAATTCTATCCCGGTTGTGATCACGCGTTCTCGCGCATTGGCGGGGAACATTTCGACGAAGCCGCCAGCAAACTAGCCGGTGAACGCAGTCAGGCGCTGTTCAAAAAAGCACTGGCCTAAAGTTGGCTCTTGGGAGGGGTGCGTATGGTTGCGCGCCCTATTCCGCCGCAGATCTCGTATAAATCGACACACGCGGTCTGGCAACGACTTCACGCAACATCGGTTCAAACGCGCTGAGGGGCATGGACTCATAAGCCGGGTCAAAGGCATTCTGATCATACTGGTGACAGAACTTTGCGCAATATTCAAAATGCGGATGTCCCCGGAAACGCTCGCGCATATCGCGGTCCAGACCCAGGTGATGAAAAAAGTAGTAACCCTGAAAAACCCCATGATGCTCAAGCATCCAGTGATTGGCCTCGGACACAAAGGGTTTTAAAATTGTTGCCCCCAGCTCGGCATGATTGAAACTGGCCAGCGTGTCGCCAATATCATGCAGCAGCGCACAGACGACATATTCGGCATTTTCCCCGGCCCGATGGGCGCGCGTGGCGGTCTGCAATGAATGTTCCAGACGATCCACTTTGAACCCGCCAAAATCACCATCCAGCAATTTCAGATGCGTCAGTATGCGGTCCGGCAGGGCACGATTGAACTGAGCGGAACTGCGCGCGATCAGTGCCCAGTCTTCTGCCGTGCTCTCTGTCATCGCAGAAAATCCGGCGCGTGGTTGTTCTGAATGCTGGTCCAACATTTCCACCTCCCCTGACATAGTTTTGGGCGGGACCCGTCTTGCGACTGATCCCGCCCAAACATTCTAACACATTTTGCAGGCCGCTTAAATCAGGTGTTCATGGATTCGAAGAATTCCTGATTTGTCTTGGTATGCTTGAGCTTGTCCAGCAGGAACTCGATCCCGTCGACCGTACCCATGGGGTTGAGGATACGACGCAGCACATACATTTTCGACAGGGTGCCACGGTCGACCAGCAATTCTTCCTTGCGGGTACCTGACCGTGTGATGTCGATGGCCGGGAATACCCGCTTGTCGGCAACCTTGCGGTCGAGAATGATTTCCGAATTGCCGGTGCCCTTGAATTCCTCAAAGATCACTTCGTCCATGCGGCTGCCGGTATCAATCAGGGCGGTGGCAATAATGGTCAGTGACCCGCCCTCTTCGATATTGCGCGCAGCACCAAAGAACCGCTTGGGCCGTTGCAGGGCATTGGCATCAACACCGCCGGTCAGAACCTTGCCCGAGCTTGGCACAACAGTATTATATGCCCGACCCAGACGGGTAATGGAATCCAGCAGGATCACTACATCACGTTTGTGTTCAACAAGGCGTTTGGCCTTTTCGATCACCATTTCGGCTACCTGCACGTGACGCACGGCAGGCTCGTCAAAGGTGGATGCGATCACTTCCCCTTTGACCGACCTTTGCATGTCGGTGACTTCTTCAGGGCGTTCATCAATCAACAGCACAATCAGGTAACAATCAGGATGATTGGCCGTGATCGAATGGGCGATGTTTTGCAACAGCACGGTTTTACCGGTACGCGGCGGGGCCACGATCAGTCCGCGCTGGCCCATGCCCAGCGGTGCAACCAGATCGATCACGCGGGCGGACGTGTCCTTCAGCGTGGGATTGTCGATTTCCAGCTTGAAGCGGCGTTCAGGATAAAGCGGCGTCAGATTGTCGAAATGGACCTTGTGACGGATCGCCTCGGGATCTTCAAAATTGATCGTGTTGACTTTGAGCAATGCAAAATACCGCTCGCCGTCTTTTGGACCACGAATGGGTCCTTCAACCGTATCACCGGTGCGCAGGCCAAAGCGGCGCACCTGGCTGGGGCTCAGATAAATATCATCAGGGCCGGGCAGATAGTTCGACTGGGGCGAGCGTAAAAAACCGAACCCGTCGGGCAGGACTTCCAGAACACCGGAGCCGGTGATTTCGACATCGCGCTCGGCCAGCTGCTTCAAAATCGCAAACATCATGTCCTGTTTGCGCATGGCAGATGCGTTTTCGACTTCCAGCTCTTCGGCAAAGGCCAGAAGGTCGGTCGGCGTTTTGGATTTCAGATCGTGTAACTTGAGTTCCTGGATGGTCATGGCGCTGTGCGCGTTCCTTGAAATTGTTTGAGGGCTTTTGTTTTTCGGGCTTTTGTGTCGGGTTGGCGATTTCAGGCTGCCCAGCCAAAGGTCACCGATATAGGGACGAGGTGTTGGGAAAATCTGCACCTTTATGACCCGGGGCGGGCCAGGATGCGGTAACTATTCTGCAAAACCGGTGGTGCCGAAAGGAACCTGGATCAAGCAAAATCGGGGGAAAAGAAACCGGCATTCCGTCAGGTTCATATTGGGTATGAATGATCGGAACTGCCGACGGATGGGCAGCGGTCCGCCGCCATCGGCTACCTGATTGCCCTGATTTTTCCGATTTGTCAAACACCAAGCTTGCCACACCTCGAACGGGGTAGGCGCGCTGGTGATCGGTATTGGCTAAAACGGCTGGACAATTACCAGGATCACAATGGCGATCATCAGCAATGTCGGTACTTCGTTCATCACACGAAAGAACAGCGCTGATCGGGTGTTACGGTCCTGCTCAAACGCCTTGCGCCAGGATGACATGGCCCCATGAATGCCAGACATGATTACCACCAGCGCGATCTTGGCATGAAGCCAGCCGTGAATTTCCGCCTGCATGCTGACCAGTATCAATCCGAATATCCAGGTTGATATCATTGCCGGCGTCATGATCGCACGCATAAGGCGCCGTTCCATGATCTTGAATGTTTCCGACTGCACCGAGCCTTTTTCTGCGCCACAGTGATAGACGAACAATCGTGGCAGATAGAGCATACCTGCCATCCAGGCGATCACTGAAATGACATGCCCGGCCTTGATCCAGAGATAAATCGCATCAGGCATTTCGATTTCCCCTTTTCTTTTTATGCAGCTTTCGGGCAGCGCGAAAATGTCCGGGGGCAAATGCGGGAACCGTCAGGCTGGCCGCTGCACCATCCCGTGCTCGCAAGACTATTGCGCACGATTTGCCCAAGACCTTCGATGAAATTCGGGTGATCGCGAACGGTTGGCACACGGATATAAAGTGGCACCCCTGCCTCCTTGGCCAGGTGGGCATATTCTATATCCAGCTCAACCAGTGTTTCGGAATGTTCCGATACAAAGGCAATGGGTACGATAACCAGTGGCACGCCATCTAATCCGGCACGTGCGATTTCCGCGTCCGTTGATGGCCCGATCCATTTCAATGGCCCAACCCGTGACTGATAGCTGACCAGCCAGTCTATGTCAGGCCGCTGCAGCTGATCCATCACCGCCTTGGCCGTTTGTTCAACCTGGCTTTGATAAGGATCCCCACCCTGTATCACCCGTTCGGGCAAGCCATGGGCAGAAAACAGCACGCGGGGCGCGCCCCGTGCCTCGGCCTTTTTCAGGCCTTGCGACAAAAGATCGGCAACGGCAGAAACAAATCCCGCCTGTTTGGGATAACAGCAGACAATATGTGCAGGCTTGGTCAAACCCTGTCGTTTGGCCTGAAAAAGCCATTCATCAATCGAACTTTGCGAGGTTGTTGTGGAAAACTGGGGATATAGCGGCAGTAAAACCACCTCGTCCGGATCAAATTCCTTAACCGCAGCCACACTGTCACGCGCGCGGGGATTCCAATAGCGCATAGCAATAAAACATTTCACCTTGCCCAGATCAGACAGGCTGGCACAAAGACCATCAGCCTGCGCCATAGTTTCAGGCACGATCGGTGATCGGCCGCCGATCTGGCCATAGATTTCCTGGGCAACAGGTGCACGCCGCCGCGAGATCAGCTGGGCAAGCAGCCAGCGCATGGGCTGGGGTGCCCCGATAATCGCCTTGTCATTGAACAGATTGAACAAAAACGGCTGCACGGCGGCCGGACCGTCGGGTCCGCCGAGATTAAACAGCACGATTGCAATCCGCCGGGCCATTGTCATTTCGCTTCCAGTGTGGCCCTGGCCACAAGTCAAATCTGCCGACTAGGCCTCAAATTTTCTGGCCCGGTCAATCAACTGGGATACATGATCCGGCGACGTCTGGGGCACAATACCATGGCCCAGATTCAGAATATGACGATGCCCCTTCATAGCGCCCAGCAGTTCGTCAACTGCATGATCCAGACATGGGCCGCCGGCCACCAATGCCAAGGGGTCAATATTGCCCTGAACGGCAATTCCCTGCCCGGCAAGATCGGCCATGGCACTTGGTGCCATCTGGGTTTCAACGCTGATCGCGTCAACACCAGTGGTTTTGGCATAGATACCGTGACCCATACCAGCTCCACGGGCAAAACCGATGACGGGAATACCCGGCGCACCCTGACGCAACAGGGCCACCAGCTTACGCGTGGGTGCAATCACCCATTTGTCAAACTCGGCCTGTGGCAGCGATCCCGCCCAGGTATCAAATATCTGTATGATTTCAGCACCGGCCTTAACCTGTGCCAGCAGATAGTCGGCGGTCGCCTGAACCAGCAGATCAATCAGTTTTCCAAACAGCTCAGGCTGGCGATACGCCATCATCCGGGCGGGTCCCTGATCATCGGTCCCCTGTCCCGCCACCATATAGGTCGCAACGGTCCAAGGTGCCCCGGCAAAGCCGATCAGCGCCACATGGGCGGGCAGAGCCTGTGACAGCCGTCTGACGGTCTCCATGACCGGTGCGAGATGATCTGCACAGCCATCAAGGCGCAGGCGATCCAGATCGGTTGCATCCTTGACGGGTTCAAGTCTGGGGCCTTCCCCTTCGACAAACTTCAGATTTTGGCCCAGTGCCTGCGGGATCAGCAAAATATCAGCAAACAGAATGGCCGCATCAAGGTCATAGCGACGCAAAGGCTGCAGTGTCACTTCGGTTGCAAGATCCGGCGAATAGCACAGATCCAGAAAATCCCGGGCCTGTGCGCGCGTTGCCCTGTATTCCGGCAGATAGCGTCCTGCCTGCCGCATCAGCCAGATCGGCGTGCGGGTTGCAGTTCGTCCGTCCAGTACGTCCAGTATTGGTTTACCAGTCTTAATATCGGCCATTCACGGGTCCACTTTCTATTCTTCCACCCACATATCTAGAATCTTTCTTTATGGAGTGGATAGTTGAGGAGAGGGTGGAAAGATGGGGATCATTTAAAACCCGTCCGTCATCCCCAAAATCGACAAAGCCATTCATTCGGGACTAAATGCACCAGACCTGACGCTCAACCCCGCCCTATTATCAATAAAGCCATGATCTGACAAAATAAAGTGCCTGCGGAAAAGGATTTCAATCTGGTAATTAATAATGGGGATAAAACTTATCCCCGGATTTAGACCTCCACCCTGTTTTTTCTACCCCGGCGCGGAAAAATGGGTGTCTGGCTGTCATGATTCACAGGCTTTTTGCGGCCCCGACAAATTTGGGGGTAACTTGAAATCTGTCCCCAGCTTATCCTCAGGTCCTAGTCAGGCTTATCCCCATCACATCCTTATCTCGGACCCGCCGTTTTCGCACTTGGCGCATGGGGTCAGCCCATGATAGCCCGGTAGCATGACAAAAAGCGACCAAGAGGAATTTCATATCCATCTGGTGTCCGATTCCACCGGCGAAACCCTGAATGCGGTCGCCAAGGCAGCGCTTGCCCAGTTCGAGGCGCGGGTTGTCGAACATGTCTATGCGCTTGTCCGCAACACAAGACAACTCGACCGGGTCCTGCGCGAGATCGAGGACCGGCCGGGCCTTGTCATGTACACCATGGTTGACCCCGATCTGCGCGATGCGCTGGTTGCCGGCTGTCAGGCGCGTCGCGTCCAGTCCATTGCGGTCATGGAACCGGTCCTGTCTGCACTTGCCCGGTTTTTGGGTCGTGAACGGGCCGGTCGGCCGGGACGGCAGCACGCACTGGATGCAGAATATTTCCATCGTATAGATGCGCTGAACTTTGCCATGGGGCACGATGATGGCCAGGTCGTTGATCATCTGGAAGCAGCGGATGTGGTTTTAATTGGTGTCAGCCGCACATCAAAAACACCAACCTGTATCTATCTGGCCAATCGTGGGATCAAGGCGGCCAATATTCCCCTTGTTCCCGGCGCGCCGGTACCGGAAATTCTCAAGACCCTGAAGAATCCACTGGTGGTAGGTTTGCTGGTATCACCCGACCGGCTGGTTCAGATCAGGCGCAATCGTCTGATCGGCCTCACTGCGACCACCGAGACAGTTTATGCCGATCCCGATGCGATCCGCGAAGAAATCCGTGAGGCACGCAGATTGTTTGAGCAGCAGAACTGGCCGGTCATTGATGTCACGCGCCGTTCCATTGAAGAAACCGCCGCCGCTGTCATCAACCTTTTGTCCGAGCGGCAATCAAACCGCCTGCCACAAAATTCGGGCTGAGCTGTGCCCAAATCCGTCCCACCCCTACTGATCCTTGCAAGCCAAAGCGAGGCGCGCGCGCGCATGCTGATGGCAGCAGGCATTTCTATTACCACCATGCCAGCACACGTGGACGAAGGTGCAGTCAAATCCCGTATGCTGGTCGAAGAAAAAAGCCCGCACGATATTGCAAGGCGTCTGGCAGAATTAAAGGCGCTGCAT
>CAISDR010000008.1 GCA_903884125.1 uncultured bacterium | reverse complement strand
CGGATCAGACCTGTCGGGTCGGCGCATCGTGATCTGGACCGAACAGGGGCTGGGCGATTCGATGCAGTTCGCGCGGTATGTGCCCGTTATAGCCGACATGGGCGGACAAGTGGTGCTGGAAGCACCCCGGTCGTTACATCCTCTGTTTCAAAGCCTGGATTCCCGAATTGAACTGATTGAACCCGGAGCTGAGCCAGGTGATGTCGACGTCGCATGCCCCTTGGGCAGTCTGCCCCGGTTCATCGGCAGGGAAACACCTTGCCGGATACCTTATTTGTCTGTTGATTCAGATCGGGTCATTTATTGGCGGAAATGGCTCACGACGATAACTGGTCCGAAAAAACGTCGCATCGGACTGGTCTGGCAGGGCAATCCACTTGGATCTATTGATCGTGGACGCTCGATCCCGCTTAAATTGTTTGCGCCAATATTCACGCAGGATGGCCTGGCAATTGTTGCATTGCAAAAACGTCATGGCCTGGATCAGATTCAGGGCTGCGGATTTTCAAACCGGCTTATAATGCCGCCTGAACATTTTGATGAAGGGGCCGGTGCCTTTCTTGATTCAGCGGCGTTGCTGATGTCACTTGACCTGCTGGTGACGTCAGACACATCGCTTGCTCACCTTGCCGGCGCATTGGGGCGACCGTGTATGGTCTTGCTCAAGGCTGTTCCTGACTGGCGTTGGCAGGTAAGCGGTTCGCGTTCGGAGTGGTATCCATCCATGACATTGCTGCGTCAGATCCGGCATGGTGACTGGGAAAGTGTCATCAGCGATCTGGCAAAAAGGTTAGGACAAATCACATGACTCCGCTGAAGACGCCACTTGTGCCGATATCCTGGGGCGAACTGATCGACAAGATCACAATTCTTGAAATCAAGTCTGAGCGTCTGGCGGACGAGGCAAAGCTTGCTAACGTTCGCAAGGAACTGGCAGCATTGCAAAAGGCTGGTGCCGAGGCAGGGCGCCTTCCAGCGGGTGGTGGAAACCTCACCAACCTGCTTAAGGCGGTCAATCAATCCTTATGGGATATTGAAGACCAGATCAGGGAAGCGGAAGCGACCGGCGATTTCGGCCACGGTTTATCGAACTGGCGCGATCTGTCTATATAAACAATGATCGACGTGCCAGGATAAAGCGCGAAATCAATGTGCTGACCTATTCCGAACTGACCGAAGAGAAGTCATATGCGGGCGAGCAGAATGAGGAATAGACTATGCGCGTAACGAATCGTTCCAAGGGTTCTGCATGATATCGCTTGGCGATCTGGCAAAAGAAATCGAAGGCGTCCGCGATCATGTGATTTATGGCACGGTCGCCGTCGTTCGCGGTGGCCTGATCGAGGTAGCTGGTATTACCGGTCGACTGGCTGTGGGCTGGCGTTGCCGGGTGGTTGCCCGCGATGGGCGCGAAATTGAATGCGAAGTTGTCGGCTTTGAGGAGGGCAAGGTGCTTTTGATGGCCTTTGACCCCATTCAGGGCGTCGGCGACGGCTGCCGGGCTTTTATCGACCGCAGTTCGGGTGTCCTGAACCCTGCGGAATCCTGGCTGGGCCGTGTGGTCGATCCTTTGGGAAGGCCAGTTGATGGCAAAGGGCCATTATCCATTGGCGACAAGGCCTGCTCACTTTATTCGCCGCCGCCTGCTGCCCACGCAAGGCGGCGGGTGGGGGCGAAAATTGATCTTGGGGTTCGTGCGCTTAATACATTTGTGACCTGCTGTCGCGGACAACGTTTAGGAATTTTTGCAGGCTCCGGCGTTGGTAAATCCACCCTCATGTCCATGCTGGCGCGCTATACTGCATCGGATGTCAACGTCATCGGACTGGTGGGCGAGCGCGGTCGCGAATTGCAGGAATTCATCGAGGACGATCTGGGGCCGGAAGGTATGGCAAGATCAGTCGTGATCGTCGCCACATCGGACCAGTCGCCGCTGATGCGACGACAGGCAGCCTATGTCACGCTGACGGTTGCTGAATATTTTCGCGATCGTGGCAATCAGGTGATGTGCATGATCGATTCAATCACACGCTTTGCCATGGCACAGCGTGAAATTGGACTTGCCGCCGGTGAACCGCCGACCAGCAAGGGCTATCCGCCAACGGTATTCGCGGAACTGCCGCGACTTCTGGAACGGGCTGGCCCCGGCGACAATCGGGCAGGCACCGGCGATATAACGGGCCTGTTCACAGTATTGGTTGACGGCGATGATCACAACGAACCCATCGCTGATGCCGTGCGCGGTATTCTGGATGGTCATATTGTGATGGAGCGGGCCATCGGCGAACGCGGCCGCTATCCGGCAATAAATATTCTGCGCTCGGTCAGCAGAACAATGCCCCGGTGCAATTCTGAAGCGGAAACCGCATTGATCCGGCGCGCTGTCCGTTTGATGTCGACCTATGAGGATATGGCTGAAATGATCCGGCTTGGTGCCTATAAGGCTGGATCAAACATGGAGGTTGATGAGGCCATTCATTACCACCAGCCACTTGAGGAATTCCTGACCCAGCGCAAGGATCAACCAGACAGTCTTGGTCAGGGCTATACAAAGCTGGCTGAAATTCTCGGGATGCCGGCGCCTTGATTTTTCATCTCAGAAAATCTTTTCGATTTTTGGCAATCGGGTTGGCATTTGCGGCAATCAATCTGTCCGCGTTTGCCGCTGATCTGCTGCGCGTCGAAATGCAGCCAAAGGATCATGGCGTATTGATCAGGCTGGTCGCAAACGCGCCCCTGGCCAGTGGGGTATCCGTTTCTGCTGATGGCATGGTTATTGTGATCAATTTGCCCGAGGTAGCGGGTCTGCCATCCGCCAGACCGGCAGGCATTGATCCAATTGCAGCCGTCCTAGTTGAT
>CAISDR010000007.1 GCA_903884125.1 uncultured bacterium | reverse complement strand
GTTTGTCGGATCGGGGGCTCCACGCGGAAGAGACCTAGATATTCCCGGTCGCCTTGAAGGCGCAGCTAATATTCACATTGGTATCGACTGGCTTTCATCGGTTTCTTTCGGTCACACCAACAAGATCGGTAAAAAAGTGCTCGTCCTGGGTGGAGGCAACACCGCCATGGATTGCTGCCGTTCTTCCATCAGGCTCGGTGGTACCGATGTCAAGGTCGTGGTGCGCAGCGGTTTTGAAGAAATGAAGGCCTCGCCCTGGGAAAAGGAAGACGCTTTGCATGAAGGCATTCCCATTCTGAATTTTCATGTGCCCAAATCGTTTGACGTCCAGGCAGGCAAGCTGAATGGCATGACATTCGAAAAGGTACATGCGGTGTTTGACAGTAATGGACGTCGCAGCCTCGTGCCCATCGGCGAGGCAAATGTTTATATTGAATGCGACGATGTATTGCTGGCTGTAGGACAGGAAAACGCTTTCAACTGGATCGAGAGAGATTGCGGAATCGCTTTTGATGAATGGGGCTTGCCCGTGCTGAACAAACAAACAATGCAATGCTCGCTGCCGCAGGTGTTTTTCGGCGGGGATTCAGCCTTTGGGCCCAAAAACATAATCACAGCAGTGGCGCACGGACACGAAGCCGCTGTGTCCATCGATCTTTTCCTCAACGACCAGCAAGTCGTTGCCAGACCCGGGCCACAGGTCAATCTGATGTCGCAAAAAATGGGCATTCACGAGTGGAGTTATCACAACGATGTGTCCGACAGCAGCCGCTTCAAGGTGCCCTGGACCAAAGCTGAGAAAGCACTGGCCAGCATCAAGGTGGAAGTCGAACTCGGGTTCGATGCCGCCACTGCATTCAAGGAAGCACAACGCTGTCTTAATTGTGATGTGCAGACTGTTTTTATACCTCAAACATGTATTGAATGCGATGCTTGTATTGATATCTGCCCCATGGATTGCCTGACCATAACGTACAACAGCGAGGAAGCCGAATTGCGCCAAAAACTGATGGCCCCTGCTGTGAATTTGACCCAGGATTTGTATGTGTCTGATCTGCTCAAGTCGTCGCGCGTGATGGTCAAGGATGAAGACGTCTGCCTGCACTGCGGTCTATGTGCCGAACGTTGTCCGACTGGTGCCTGGGACATGCAGAAATTTTTATTGAATACCGCCAAAGCCAGCACGCAAAGTTATGACATAGCCGATCAATCTTCCAGCGCAGGTATCTCATGAAAGCCATCCAATCCGTCAACGACTTCGTCCTCAAGTTTGCCAATGTGAATGGCTCCGGTTCTGCTTCAGCCAATGAATTATTTGCCAAGGCTATTTTGCGCATGGGTGTGCCAGTCAGTCCGCGTAATATCTTTCCCAGCAATATCCAAGGCCTTCCCACCTGGTACGAGGTACGTGTAAATGAAAAAGGCTATCTGGGACGGCGCGGCGGCATAGACATGATGGTGGCCATGAATCCGCAGACCTGGGACGCGGACATTGCCGAGATAGAAACCGGCGGTTATTTGTTTTATGACAATACCCGCCCCATTCCGCCGGAAAAATTCAGAGAAGACATTACCGTGATCGGTGTGCCATTGACTGAAATCAGCAATTTCAATTATTCAGACTCTAGGCAAAGACAGCTTTTTAAAAATATCATTTATATCGGTGCTTTGTCAATGTTGCTTGATGTCGAAATCGATGTGTTCAAAAAATTGTTTGAAGAACAATACAAAGGCAAGGAATTACTGCTTGATTCAAACATGAAGGCGCTTAACCTTGGGCGCAATCACGTATTACAAAACTTAAGCCACCCCATCGGCTTGCGGGTTGAGCGCCGAGAGAACGTCGGCGATAGCATTTTTACCGACGGTAACAGTGCAGCGGCTCTCGGTTGTGTCTATGGTGGTGCCACTGTCGCGGCCTGGTACCCGATCACGCCTTCGTCTTCAGTACCAGAAGCTTTCCAGAAATACTGCGACAAATACCGTATCGATCCGGCCACTGGCCAAAACCGCTTTGCCATTATTCAAGCGGAAGATGAACTGGCCTCGATAGGCATTGTGATAGGTGCCGGCTGGAATGGAGCCAGAGCCTTTACGGCAACTTCTGGACCGGGCGTTTCTCTAATGACCGAATTCATAGGACTAGCTTATTTTGCTGAAATTCCTGTGACCATCATCAACGTACAACGCGGCGGTCCTTCAACTGGTATGCCTACAAGAACACAACAATCGGACATCCTGTGCTGCGCCTACGCATCACATGGAGATACCAAACATATTCTGCTGTTACCGGAAGATCCCTACGAATGC
>CAISDR010000006.1 GCA_903884125.1 uncultured bacterium | reverse complement strand
TCTCGATCCGCCGGGCCGATTTGCCGAAACCAATGCAAAAGTTGTTGATTTCCAGCAGGTCATGATCCGGAAACTTCAGGCAGAGGCTGCCGCGCAGGTAAAATTCGGTCGGGCACTGATCCAGGCTGGTGAGTCAAATCAGGATGCCCAGGCCAGGGTTCATAAGGCGGTGCTGACATTGGTTGAAGCCCGCGGATTTGATGGATTTCTGGAAAACCTGACCGGGCCTGTCGCCAAGACACTTGGTTTATGTGCCATTGCCCTTGGTGTCGAAGCACCCGAGGGGCAGCGACCACCGGCATCCTTGCGAACTGTTGCAGCACTCAGTCCCGGATCGGTTGACCGGCTGATCGGTGTCGGAAATCCGGCGCGATTGCGCGCCGATATCGACCGCAATCAGGGTATGCCGCCGGGGCCGTTCGGACCGCGCGCAAAGGAAATAAGGTCCGATGCCCTGGTTCGGCTGAACTTAGGTGGGCGGATTGCACCTGCGCTTCTGGCGTTGGGATCATCCACGCCGGAAATGTTCCAGCCCGATCAGGGCGTGGATCTGCTGGTTTTCTTGGGTGGGGTCGTAGAGCGCCTGATTGGCCAATGGCTCGATCTGCCGACACCTTGA
The DNA here is from genome assembly GCA_903884125.1 of uncultured bacterium. Lineage (GTDB taxonomy): Bacteria > Pseudomonadota > Alphaproteobacteria > CAISDR01 > CAISDR01 > CAISDR01. Next base: position 2,972 of record CAISDR010000006.1, on the reverse strand, counting down.
CCCTTGTTCCGGGTCCTGATCCGCGTGGCAGTGTCGCCGGGGCAGGCGGGCCATTGGCTAGAGACGATCTGGCAAAAGCGCTGGCTGCGTTCGAGGCGGCGATCCTGTCCGCCAAACGCCAGAGCCCGCATACAGCCCTCGGCTATGGACGTGACCTGAAGCAGTTCTTTCAGTTTGTCGGCGTGCATTTGGGGGCCGAACCGTCACTGGACCTGCTGCGCGCACTTACGCTTTCGGATTTTCGAAGCTGGCTTGCGGAACGTCGCCGCACGGGTCTTAAACCATCGTCAGCAGCACGGGCGGTAAGCGCTGTGCGCGCATTGTTCCGACATCTTGAGCGCGAAGGTCTGGTCAGCAACGAGGCTATCGGTGTCTTGCGCGCGCCAAAGATTCCGCATGGGGTTCCCAAACCCATCAGTGTAGACAAGGCGCGGGCGGTGGGCCCCATGGCACAAACACTTGCACCAACGCCATGGATCGCTGCGCGCGATGCAGCAATTCTGACACTGCTTTATGGCTGTGGGTTGCGCCTGTCGGAGGCGCTGGGGTTAAACCGTGGTCAGGCCCCCGTGGCGCAAACCATGCTGCGGGTCAAAGGCAAAGGCAACAAGGAACGTATTGTGCCGGTCTTGCCGATCGTTGCCGGTGCGGTCAGCGAATATCTTGAACTTTGCCCGTTCAAGGTCGGTTCTGATGGCCCGCTATTTGTGGGTGCCAAAGGCAATCGCCTTTCACCCCGGCTGGTGCAACTGGCAATGGAACGGCTTCGCGGTGCCCTGGGATTGCCGGATAGTGCAACACCTCATGCGTTGCGCCATTCATTTGCCAGCCATTTGCTGGGCGCTGGCGGTGACCTGCGAACGATTCAGGATCTGCTAGGTCATGCCAGCCTGTCGACGACCCAGCGTTATACCGAAGTCGATGCTGCCAAACTGGTAAGTCTTTACGAAGACGCCCACCCGCGAGCGCGCAGTTCACTCAAGCCGACCGGCTAAGTGCTTCGTGGTCAAAATACTTTACCGTTCGTTGCGCCTGTTCAACGGTAATGCTTTCGTAGCTGGCAACCATCCGGGATACTTCCGGGGCTGAACGGGGTGACATACCAAGATTTTCGTCCAGTGCTTCCAGAAGGCGACGGAAAATCTGCGGCGGAATACCGGCGGCACGGCAGATCAGCGACAGGCCCTCGCCGCCAGGATCCAAAACCAGACGACGTGCGGTATCTGTTGAAATAACCAGAATCTCGGCCATGGCGGCAATGAACAGGGCGGCACGGCCTTCCTGCATATAGCCGATCAGGTCCTGCAGCCCCAGGCCTGATTGCCGGTTCTGGCCACGGACCAGATGGGCTGCACGCGCCATCTTCGTCTCATCGCTTTTGGGCGGCGTCATGCGTTCCAGGGCACCGTCAATCAATGCGGCCGGGACTTCAAAATTTTCAAGAAGATGTCGCCGCAGGGCTGCCGATACCCACCAGAACATACGGTAGGCAAGTTTCGGTGGCAGATCCTTGCGACCCAATAAAGGTTCCTGAAATTCCTTGACCTGTTTTGAAGTTGCAACCAGATAGGCCAGCGCTTCTTCACTCAAGCTGGCGCTTGCATTGGTCAGCAGGGTGACAATCACGGGCCGTTCCCCAAATTCCACCAGCGCATCGGATATGCCTTCAGAAAGATTTGGTCGCGCAGCAATCGCCTGCCTGTGGGTTTCGGTCATGCGATTGACCACATCCAGCAGGTCGTCGTCCGTAAGGATCGATGAATTCAGCAGGATTGGCCGGGCAATTTCAATTTCGTCGCAGGCCAGCATACGCAGGACATTGGGCGGCGCCTGATCATGATCAGCAAGCGCTAGTGCCAGTTCATGTCGGATGTTGATTTCCAGTTCGCGGATCAACTGGGAGAGAATGTCGTCAACAAGTTCGCGTTCGGTTGGCGACAGTTCGGTGCCATGAATCAGAAAATCAGCGATCCGGCTGCCCAGTTCGTTGCGGCCTTCGCTGGATTTGCGCCGGGCTACGGCAATCAGTTCGGTCAGGCTACCTTCCCCAATGAACCGGCGGCTCAAATTCGGCGCAATTCGGTCATTGGTTGAACTGAAGTCCACAATATCGGCCATCTATGTTCCGACTCCCGATCAGGCGGTCCGGAACAAGCCCGGTGGCGCCCCAACCAAAGATTGCCGTCTAACTGGCGGCAAAAAATTAATCACAGCCGGGAATCCCGACCCTCCATGTCAAACTAGGCCCCGAATGATTACTCACCGGTTAATAAGAATGGTTAATATGTGCAGCCGTGTTAATCACTGTGCCAGATTCTGACGGTGCGCTTAGCCTAAATTCTTGTGAAGGCCCGATGAATAAAGGCGCCGCCAAGACTTAGGCCAGTTTGATCGATGCTGTGCCCGATGCCGGGCGAAACATGCCATTCCACGTTCAGTCCAGCGCTGCCCAATGCCTGAACAGCACCATGCAGGGCTACCAACGGAATCATTGGGTCGGCATCGCCATGAACAAGTAAAATCGGCGGTTTTGCAGTGATTTCGCCCAAATGTTCAGGTCCTGCCAGAAGCCCCGAATACCCCACAATCGCGGCCGGGGCGACCTTGCGCCGCAATCCCACATGCAGCGACATCATGGTGCCTTGCGAAAACCCGACCAGTGCCAGACGGTCCGGACCCAGCCCGTATCGGTCAAGTTCAGCGTCTATAAAGGAATCAAGAATGGGGGCGGCGCGCTGGACCCCGGCAAAGGTTAACGCCGGGTCGAGGCGGGTGATACCAAACCACTGGAAACCGGTGGGGCTCATCTGGCAGCGTTCCGGTGCATTCGGGGCCACAAAGGCGGCTGTTGGCAGGATTGATTTCAATTTTCTCTGCCCGCAATGCGGGCAGCATATCCTCGGCAACAGCAGCAATTCGGGCCGGCGCGTGCAATGCCCGGTATGCCAGTTGGCCCTGATCGTGCCTCCGGC
>CAISDR010000005.1 GCA_903884125.1 uncultured bacterium | reverse complement strand
GGTCTATGCGGTGGATGTGGGCCACGGGCAACTGATCGAACGTCTGGCGCATGACAGCCGCGTTGTGGACCTGTCGGGCACTGATGCGCGGCATCTGGGGCGGGATCTTGTGCCCGATGCCATAGATGTGATCAGTGTGGATCTGGCTTTCATCTCAATGACAAAAGCCATATCACCGGCACTGGCCCTGGCGCAGTCAGGTGCAGACCTGATCGGGCTGGTAAAGCCGCAGTTTGAAGTAGGCCGGGCCCATATCGGCAAAGGTGGCATCGTGCGCGACGACGCAGCCCGTGCGCGGGCATTGGATGATGTGGTCGGATTTTTGAATGCGACAGCCGGGTGGCAGGTTCTATCTTGGATACCAAGTCCGATCACAGGTGGTGACGGCAATCAGGAATTTCTTGTGCATGCCCGATATGACTGAAACTGAAACCACGCAATTGCAGATCGAGCGATTAGGTGCAGGTGGTGATGGTATCGCAGGCAAGATGTTTGTTACCGGAGCTATGGCCGGTGAAACGGTATTGGTTTGTGATAGTGGTGATCCAAAACGACCGCACCTTTTTGCCATCATTGAACCCAGTCCTGACCGGGTCACACCACCTTGTCCCTATTTCGGCGACTGCGGTGGCTGCGCGCTTCAATTCATGACACCGCAAGCCATCGGAGCGTGGAAAACAGATGTTGTGGCCCAGGCATTATTCATGCGTTCAATCGACATTCCGGTTGAACCGGCATTTCCGATTGCACCGGGTGATCGCCGTCGCTTTGTGCTCAAGGCGGTAAAAATCAATGGTGAATTGAAGCTGGGTTTCAACCGGCGCGGCAGCCACGACGTGGTTGCAATTGATCATTGCCTGTTGGTCAGTCCCAGCCTGAATGCACTTCTGCCCGTTCTTGCCCGATCGCTGAAAACACTTTTGCCCGAAAAAGCCTGGGCAAAAATTCATGCAACCGATACCCCGGTTGGCGCTGATATTTGGGTTGAAGCCTCGCAGGGGGCGGAAGGTCTGGGGCTGGCGCGGATTTCCAGATTGCTGGCCTTGCCCGAATTATCGCGGCTCAGCTGGAATGGCCTGCTGATTGGTGAAAAGACAAAACCCCGGATCACGATTGATGGCCTTTTGATCGATCCGCCTCCGCGCGCCTTTTTACAGGCCAGCCGATGTGGCGAAGAACAGTTAATTGCCTTTGCCAGACATCACGCGGGCCAGGCAAAATCGGTTATTGATCTTTTTTGCGGGGTTGGCACTTTTGCGCTGCCGCTGGCACGACGGGCAAAAGTATCCGCCTATGACAGCGAAAAGCCAGCCATCGCCGCCCTTGAGCGCGCTGCCCGCACCAATGAGGGACTAAAGCCCATTTCGGCAATCCACCGTGACCTGTTCCGCGCACCCCTTACGCCAGAGGAACTGGACAAGGCAGACGTGGTTGTCATCGATCCCCCGCGTGCCGGGTGCGAGGCACAGGCCCGCCATCTGGCGCAATCGCGGGTAGGGTCGGTTATCGCCATTTCCTGCGATCCGGGCACCTTTGCCCGCGATGCCCGGATATTACTGGACGGTGGGTTTGTACTTGATCACGTTCAGGTGATTGACCAATTTGTCTGGTCGCCCCATATCGAGCTGGCGGCTTATTTCAGCCGACCCGCATCCGGAAAGAAAAGCCGCAAAATCTGATGAATGAATCCCCGACATTCGATCTGGCAAAAAGTCTACGAACAACCGATCTGGGAGTCCTGGCGCGGATTGCGTGGTTTGCAGGTCAATATGTCATGTCCATCCGGCAGGCAGGCCCGTTGGTGCGGCCGGGCGAACAGATTGAGCGCCCGAAAGGGCCCATGCCGAACTGGCGCAGCCTGATCCAGTCCATGCTGGCGCTTGCTGCTGATGATCGCGAGCTGGTGGCGCAGGGGCTTTTGCCACCGATGGACCGGTCGCCACCCAATCTGGCGGATGTGCCACGGCTGCTGGCCAAGTCGCGGGCCTATATTACCGATAGTAAAAAGGTCGATGCCCGACGTCTTAACCGTGAGATTTCAGATCTGCCAGATGGGATCAACCCGGACCGTTACCCCAAATACTACCTGCGGAACTTTCATTTTCAGACCGACGGCTATCTGTCGGATGAATCTGCCGCATTGTATGACTGGCAGGTTGAAACATTGTTTACTGGCACCGCCGCCCTGATGCGCCGGCAGGGACTGGTGCCGATCATACGGGCGATGGCCGGTCGCGATCCACGCACCATGATAATGGCCGATATCGCCTGCGGGACCGGTAGTTTCCTTGAAAATGTGGCAGATGCATTTCCAGCGATGGCACAGATCGGGATCGACCTGTCGCGCCCCTATCTTAAACAGGCACAGGCACGCAGGCCGCAGGTTCGGCGGCGCCTGATGATCGAGGCGCAGGCAGAGGCAATCCCCCTGGCGGATCGATCAGTTGATTTCGCCAGCGCCGTCTATCTGTTTCACGAGCTGCCACAGGGCGCACGCGAGCGGGTTGCAGCCGAGCTGGCCCGGATCGTCCGGCCTGATGGCCTGATCATCATTGCCGATGCGCTGCAAACCGGCGACCGTCCGGATTTCGACGGTCTGCTGGACTTATTCCCGATCGGGTTTCACGAGCCTTTTTTTGAAAGCTGGACCAAGTGTGACGTCGTAGGCATGATGGCCAGAAATGGGTTTAAGCTGGTCGAGACCCGTCTTGCGCATCTGACCAAGATATGTGCTTTTGCCAGATGTGCGATTACCGGGCAGGGCAGCTGATCATCGTCAGGGTTAATATGGTTCGGTTCATCAAATTGCGCGAGTGTATTATTTCATCGGTACTTGGCGTTGTTGCGCTGATTGGTGCCATGGCCGGGCCGAATGCGCTGGCTGCATCGAACAGTGTCAGCCTGCCAGATTATGACTGCTCGAAAATCGATACGGCACCGCAGCGTGTGGTCAGTCAGGTGATCGATGGAACCGCCTATGTTTGGCGGGAATATCTCGCCCGTACCGCCGAGGGTGCGGTCGATCAGACGGCAGCGCCGATCTGCCTGGTTCGTATCAAACCTTTCGGTGCAACGCTGAGCCAGGCTGATGCCCAATCCCTGCTCAGCCGCGGCATGGGGGTGGGCCTTGTGGCTGCACCCTATGCAAACCCGCCCGCGCCTTCACCATTTGTCGATGTGCCTGCCATGCCACTGCAGCGCAAAGACAATCAGGCCGCACCGGATCGTGCCATCACACCGCCATTAAAGTCAGGCGATGGGATCAACAGGCAATTATCTCCGCAATCAAGCATCCTGAATTCACGCCCTGATCTTTTGGGTTCGCTGACAAATGCCGGTTCAGTATCTGCTATCGCCAATGACACGCGCCAGCAGGTATTGGATACTACAGCCTTTCCGTTCAATACGGTCGTCTACCTTGTCTCGCGCTTTTCAACCAGCGCGTCGCGTTGTTCGGGTGTGCTTGTATCTGCCTATGTGGTGATGACAGCCGGTCATTGCGTCCATGATGCATCACGCGGCGGCTTTGCCACCAATGTAACAATTACACCGGGGCAGTATCAATTATACGGTCAGACCTATCGGCCGTTTGGCACCATCACTGCAGATTCAGTGGCGACCACTCTGGCCTGGCCATCATTCTCAGGGGTGGAGTCGCAGTCCGTCTATAATTACAAACACGATCTGGCAACTGTTCGACTGGCATCGCCCGCGCGATTTACAGCAACCTTCATGCCGATTTCCTTTGATGATCTGGCGACCACGGCAGTGTCCGCAGGCTATCCGGCGGTTGATCCCAACGGCAATAATTCGGCGACCCAATGGACTGCTAGCGGACCACAAAGTGCAGACAGCATTGCCGCCAATTACCGCAAGGCAGGTTTTTCCGAATATGCGCTTGCAGTATCACCGGGTAATAGCGGCGGGCCCTATTGGCGTCAGGATTCTCTGGGCCGCCGTATGCTGATCGGGATTACCTCTTATGGTGATGATACGACCGGTATCTCAGGCGGGCCCTATTACGGGGCCTATAATATGGCCCTGGTAAATTCCTGGTTGGGCTGGACGCCATCAACACCGGTGGCAGACCCTGTTGTGGCCAGCAATACAGTTTTCGCAAAGGCGCAAGGGATCGCGGGTGAAAGCGGCCAGATAACAGGTTCAAACGATGGGGCTCTGATCGAAGCCAATGCGCCCACGCCTGATGGATCCGGGGGACGGCATATTGCATGGTGGCGCTGGACGGCACCGCGTACGGGCTATGTCACCATGGATACGATTGGCAGCAATTACGACACCGTTCTGGGGATTTATGCTGGCGCTACGCTGGCGGATCTTATGCCCGTTGTCTCAAATGACGACATTGATCCCGGTATTGTCCAGCAAAGCCGGGTCAGTTTTTTGGCGCGCGCCGGTGTCAGCTACGCAATCGCCGTTGATGGATTTGATGGTGACCAGGGCGCAATTGTTCTGAACTG
>CAISDR010000004.1 GCA_903884125.1 uncultured bacterium | reverse complement strand
TGCAGCAAAAATCAGTGCCATCACGGACATGGCCAACGCCTTAAGGCCCGTCAATTTCTTAAACCCGTGCAAAACCATCATTGCCTCCAAAGATCCATGATCGACGTGCAGCGCGCATCTAGCGCCTTCTGCCGTTAAAATACATACCGAACACCGCCAAGAATGACGGACGTCACTTGCGAATTAACACGCGCTGAATAATCCAGATAACTGGACAAACCCGAATTCAGGCGCAAGGTCACACTCAGACCTGCAACCCCGGCCTCGGAATCACGCTTTGGCCCCTGAACCCCGAATACACCATCAGGCGCATTGATGAAGCTTTGCAGGGTTGATACCGGCTTGGGGTTGGTCAGGTGCGAGAAGGCCAGACGCAGTTCCGGAACAAACCGCGCCTCGTCGCCCAGAATCCCCGAAGAATAGTTCACGAATGTTGCACCGATACGAGCACCAACCTGTGCTTCGCCCACACCGGCGGTCTTGCGCTGAACAGCCAGACCGAAAATATCGGTCGTGGATTCGGTATAGGCGTTGCGGGTGACCCGATCATAGGAAATCTGACCATACGGGCTCAGGCGAATACCCGATGCAAGCCGGTAGGGAACGGCCAGCGAAAGCCGCCCGGAAAGGCTTGAGCCTTTTGGCGATGCATTAGCCAGCACACCGCTATCAGTGATGCGGCTGACCTGATTGTCCACGATGCCATATGATAGCGCCATCGCCAGTTCGAAGTCAGTATCGACCTGCGCGAACAGACCGATATGGGTGACGTTGGTCTTGGTCGCCGAGCCTTGGGCTGAGACTTTTGTATCACTGGTCGTATAGCCGCCAGCAATGCCCAGGCGTAAAATCCGGCCAAAGGAATAATCCATGCCTGCAGCACCGCCGGTTGCTGTGACCTTGGCATCGCCCACGCCATTGGTTTTGTCGGCCAGCTGGTCGGAACCCATAATTCCCTGCGCCCAGAAGCCAAAGCCGCCCTTGCGCTTTTTCTTGAGTTCGCCGCGCCCGTCATCGGCTGCCCGCAGCAAGGCCTCGCCAAAGGCGCGGGCGGATACCTGCGCACCCAAAACGGTTGATGCGCCACCTTCGCCGGAAATGCGGTTTAACTGGCTGGCAGCAGCCGCCGCACTTTGATATCCGATGTTTTCGCGCGCCGTGGCAAAGGCTGCCGTGGTTGCCGTGGATGTGACGGTCTGATCAAGACCCAGACCCGCATTCTGCTGATTCGGGGTCGTACCAGCTGTGGAAAACGACAGCCGGTTGACCACGAAATAGACGTTGTTCGAATCTTTGAGAAATGAGAACGACCGGAACAGCCCAAGATTCGACGGATTGACAATATTGGCAAAGGTACCTGACAGACCCTGATCGGTCTGTACCAGCACAAATGTCTTGCCGGTTTCCACGTCGCGATTGGCGGTGACCACCAGATTGCCGCCCAGCAGGGCCGTGCCGCGGACATAGACCTGATCGATGGCCTGCCCAGGCGACCCAAGCCGGAACGTCAATGTTCCGGTCGATGTCTGGGCGAAATTGCCATTGATGGTCAGTGCGCCGGGTGTGGTGGCCGTTCCGGGCAAAAGGACGCCCGCATTGGTCAGCGGCCCCTGAACCGTCCTGTTACCCGTGGATTGCGCTTGCGCGGCCAGACCCCCGGCCCCGAGCCCAAAGCCCAGAGCAGCGCCTGTCCCAGCCATAAAGGCCAGTTTTGTAATTCTTTTCACTCGGACCAAGACAGCCCTCCGGCACACGACCTGGACGCTGGACGCGCCCCAATGCCCAAGCTCATACGACATTCCTAAAGCCTGCGCCACCCGTCAATAACAGGCAGCGAAGAACCTTGGGAGCCTCAATTTTGCCAAACTTGGCCGTTAGTGCCTAGAAATAGACATATAGAGGGCTTCGGCGATTCGCAGGCTTTTTCGGGACCGGCGGAAACCGACCCATCGGAATGACGGGATCATGGCGGGCAAGGACAGGGACAAGGATCAGAATCGGGATCAATCCTCAATCCCCAGTCTGGGTGGGGCAGGGCCGCGTCCGACTGGGGCAGCGCCCGGATCAAGACCCCGAAATCCGTCAAAATCAGGGCCAGAGCACGAAACAATACGCCCAACCCGGCCCAAAAGGCCCGGATCGGGCCGAAAAGAATCCGGCAATCCCGGTTTTTGGGTAAATACCGGCTTTGGACTGGCGCGATTGGTGCTGGTGACCGGCATTTGGGGTGTAATTGCCGGGCTGATCGCACTGGCCTGGATTGCCCGCGATCTGCCCAACCCCGATCGGCTCAAAGCGGCCAACCCCCATCCATCGATCCAGATCCTGGCGGCCAATGGCGAGCCATTGGCCGTGCGGGGTGATGCCTATGGTGCGGCGCTGGATTTTGATGATCTGCCAGCCCATCTGACCCAGGCGCTGATATCAACCGAGGACAGGCGGTTTTTCAGCCATCCCGGATTTGACGTGATCGGCGTTGCACGATCCGTGGTCACCAATGTGCTGCGCGGTCATTCTGCGCAAGGGGGATCAACCCTGACCCAGCAACTGGCCCGCAACCTGTTCCTGAACCCGAAAAAGACCATGGAGCGCAAGGTTCAGGAATTGCTGATGGCGATCTGGCTGGAGCGGCGATTTACCAAGAACGAACTTTTGGCCCTTTATCTGAACCGCATGTATTTTGGTGCGGGTGCCTATGGCATTGAAGCGGCAGCCCAGACTTATTTTTCAAAATCCGCGCGTGATCTGACGCTGGCGGAAAGCGCCATGATGATGGGGCTGGTACAATCGCCATCGCGCCTGTCACCGGTACAGCGTCTGGATCGCGCAAGGGCACGGGCTTCTGTCGTGCTGGATAATATGGTCGAGGTCGGCTTTATCGATGCAGCCGCAGCCCAGGCTGCAAAGGCGCAACCGGCAACACCGGTAGCACGCGCTGCCATACGCGGGCCGCAATATTTTGTGGATTATATCTTTGATCAGCTGCCCGACCTGATTGGCGAAATCGACACAGATATTATTGTTGAGACAACACTTGATCCCAATCTGCAATCCCTGGGCGAAGCGGCGCTGACCGGCACACTGGATGCCGAAAGTGTCAAAATGCATGCCGGACAGGGCGCATTACTGGCCATGACACCCGATGGTGCGATCAAGGCGATGGTGGGTGGCCGGTCCTATGCGGCAAGCCCTTTTAACCGCGCAACCGATGCCCACAGGCAGCCAGGTTCGGCATTCAAGCCTTTTGTCTATCTGGCGGGTCTTGAAGTGGGGCTGTCGCCCGATACGGTCATGGATGACAGCCCGATCACTGTCGGCAAATGGAGTCCCCAGAACTATACGCGAAAATATCTGGGACCGATTCCCATGCGCCGCGCTGTGGCCGAATCAGTAAATACCGTTGCCGTCCGGGTGTTTTTGGAAGCAGGCGCGCGGCGGGTTGTTCAGACCGCCCACCGGATGGGAATCACATCAGACCTGCACCGTGATGCAAGCCTGGCTCTTGGCACGGCAGAAGTATCACTTCTGGAACTGACTTCGGCTTACGCGCCTTTTGCAAATGGCGGCGACGGCGTGGTGCCCTATGCGGTGACACGCATCACGTCACCTGATGGAACCATGCGCTATGAACACCTCGCTGGCGGACAAGCCCTTGTGATCGGCGGTCAGAATCTTGAACAAATGATTTCGATGCTGGAAGGTGTTCTGACACAAGGGTCGGGCAAGGCGGCGCGACTGCCCGACCGGCCTGCCGCTGGCAAGACCGGCACCACATCATCCTATCGTGATGCCTGGTTCATGGGCTTTACCGCTGAGCTTGTCTGTGGGGTGTGGACCGGCAATGACAATGACGAAGAAATGAAAAAAGTGACTGGGGGCGGACTGCCTGCCATCATCTGGCGGCGGTTTATGGAACCAGCGCATCGGGGCATTCCGCCCCATGCCATTCCCACGACGAGCCGCATGCCGCTGGAAGAAGAAACCGTTCCATCTGATCGGTTGGCCGACCAGCCGGTTGAAGAACCCGATCGCGTGGCCCGTGAAGTGGCAGCGATGGAAGAAATGGATCGCGAAGCCCAGGGCGATACAGGCGCCGAGGAAAGCACGAGACCATCAAAAGCTGAACCGCGCATTCCCTGACGAAACAGATGCGGTTGTTTCACTTGAATTGCTGCAACTGCGACAAATCGTGCCGAATTGATCCAGAACAACCCCAATGAATGCGAATGGGCAGATGGTCCAAAGCCGAAGGCGCGCGGATAAACCGCGGTCACGTTCGGAGGTTTTCATCATGTCCGCTGGTCTTAAAATTAAATCCCGCTTTGTCGCAGCCATGGCAATCGGCCTTGGGCTGATATCGGGCTTTTCCTTTCCTGACACGGCTGGGGCACAAACGGCCGAAGGGATGAACATATCCGCGGGAACTTTCCTGGTGCGCGGCCGTGCCATTGCCGTGTTGCCGGATGTGTCATCGACCATTTCGACCATCGGCGGCAAGGTACAGGCGACCAACGCCATTGTCCCGGAAGTGGACTTCAGCTATTTCCTGACTGATCAATTCGCACTGGAACTGATCGCCGCAACCACCCGCCACGGGGTAAAGGCGACCGGAACCGCCGCTGGCACCGTCAATCTGGGTTCGGTCTGGCTGTTGCCACCAACATTAAGCCTGCAATGGCATCCGATGCCAAAAGCCAGCTTCAGCCCCTATCTGGGCGTTGGTATAAATTACACGTTCTTTTACAACAACAATGCACCGGGCGGTCTGATCAATTCGGTCGGCTATAAAAATAATGCCGGATATGCCCTGCAGGCTGGCGCGGATATTTCGCTTAAAGGTCCCTGGTTCATGAACGTCGATGTGAAGAAGCTTTTCCTGTCGACCACGGCAAATGTGAATCACGGATTTGTCAGCGCAAAAGTTGATCTTGATCCGATCATTGCCGGCATCGGTTTCGGCTACCGGTTCTAGTCAATGCGGCCGACGGGCGATTTAGTCAGATCGCCCGCCGCTGCACCTGGCCGGTTTCAATTCATCTCTCGACGATATTCGGTCAACGTGACAGACTTGGGCCTGCACGCACAGGGACGGTAGATTACCCTGTTCCCGAATACGAAGAGATGAACAGCCCATGCAAATCCAATTTTGTTTGCGCGCCAGACAATGATGCCCAAATCTTTATTCGGGCGGGCCGTCATTCTGATCATTGCGCCCATGGCTCTTATTCAGTCGATACTGGTTTTCATTTTTCTGGACCGGCATCTGGAAGACATCACGCGGCGGTTTGCTGGCGGCATTGCCGGTGAAATCGCCCTTCTGGCAGACGCCTATGAACATCAGAATGATCCGGGCCAGTTCGAACAGCTTAGCGCGATGATCGCCTATCATCAGGGTCTGGTCGCAACCATTGAACCCAAACGCAGTTTACCCGGACCGCCGGTCCTGGGGCCATTGTCCGTGGTACGCCGACAGATCACCAATGACCTGACCGAGCGCATGGGACGGGTACCACTGGTCTATTCATCTGATGATCCCAATTATCTGGAAATTTTCATCGAACTGGACTCCGCGGTGCTGCATGTACTGGCACCGCGGGCCCGATTGCGCACGGCCACAACCAATCTGCTTTTATACTGGATGGTGGGCCTGACGATTACCCTGGTAACCGTAGCGATTATTTTCCTGCGCAATCAGATAAAACCGATCTTGCGTCTGACCAAGGCTGCGGAAAATTTCGGTCGCGGTGTTGATGATATTGAATTCCGCCCTTCGGGGGCGACTGAAATCCGCCGGGCCGGTGCCGCTTTTATTGAAATGCGGCAGCGTATCAAACGTCATATCCAACAGCGCACGACCATGCTGGCCGCTGTCAGCCATGATCTGCGTACTCCACTGACCCGGATCAAGCTGGAACTGGCCATGATGCCAGATAGCCCCGAGATCGAAGATGTCAAATCAGATGTCGCGGAAATAGAACATATGATCACGGAATATCTGGCTTTCACGCAGGACCAGACCAGTGAGGAAAATTTGCTGCAGAATCTGGTGCCCTTCCTGGACGAGATTGTTGAAACCGCCAATCGCCACGGTGCGACCATCGAACTAAATATTTCGGCGGATATTCCGGAAGAGCTGGAAGTGCACTTTCGTCGCAATACGCTCAGACGCTGTCTGAATAATCTGCTGGATAACGCCCGACGCTATGGCAACCAGACCCGCATGACCGCCAGCGCCAAAGATGGACTGATTGAAATCGCAATTGAAGACAACGGCCCCGGCATCGAACCTTCGCAGATGGATGCGGCGATGAGCCCGTTCACCAGGCTGGACCCGGCGCGCGATCCAAACCGCGCCAGTGTGGGCCTGGGTCTTACCATCGCCCGCGACATTGCACGCAGTCATGGTGGCGATCTGGTCCTGGGTCGTGCCGATATCGGCGGCCTGCGTGCAGTTGTGCAATTGCCCGCGCGACTGGTTTAGACCCTAAAAACTTGCCTCAAACTTTGTGACGGCTTGTTCCTGACGCCACTCAAGGGCGGCTTTTTCATTGGCATCCAAAAAGGCCTGACATTGGCTGACGACTGGCCTGTCGGGTCGGGCAGTACGGCATGGGCCTGCCGGTTCAAAAACACCCTTATATTTTCCCGGGGCCGCCCAGAGGCTGGCACCCGGCAGGAATGAATAGTCCAGACTGTCGCGCACCATGCGTTTTAGTGCGGGATAATCAAGGTCAAAGGCCCTGACAGCTTTTAGAAATTCCCAGGTGATCTTGGTGCGCGCCACACCTTCGTCGTCAGTTGCCAACACCACAGGCACACCAGCTGCGCGATAGGC
>CAISDR010000003.1 GCA_903884125.1 uncultured bacterium | reverse complement strand
CATAGTATTTGGAAAATTTGTTAAGTGGCGGCAACGCATGGTCAGACTGGTCCTGTCGCCTCGAATCAACCTGTGTGAGCGCAATCGACACGGCGGAGCCGTTGCGCTGACTTTTCAAAAGCCGCGCACCGTTTTGAGCAAGCTCGCGGGCAGTCTTGGCCCAGCGAATGCAAAACAGTGTTTGGTCGGTCCATGGTTGCACCAGCAATGCGTCAGAAAAAAGATTTATCGGCGGCGAGTCCAGGATAACAACGTCATAATGGGACTTGAGATCCAGGATCAAGGCCTCCATCTTGCGTGACCCCAGCAGGGATGGGGGATCAAAGCGATCATGGTGCATTGAGCCGGGAATGAAATCGATGCCCGATTCGATGTCGATTCCTGTGACAGCGTCGATATCATGGCCGCTATGCAGCCAGTCGGCCAGTCCCAGTTTTGGTCTTTCGCCAAAATAAGTATGAATTGAGGGTTCGCGAATGTCGCAATCGACGATAATGACGCGGTGACCAGCCGCCGCGTAAGAGGCGGCCAGCATCACTGCCGTAAAACTTTTTCCTTCGCCCGGTAGAGATGAAGTTACCAGAACGGCAATCGGATTGCGGCCTACATGACCCAATGTCAGTCGAACACGGATCGAACGGATGGTTTCAGAAAAGGCGGAGTTGGCGTGTTTCTGAAGTAATTTGTTCGGGCGCATCAGAAGCTTGCGACGCTCGCGGGCTGTCAGAATGACACCGGCTGACGGCAGGCCAAGAGCGCTTTCAGCCTCGCGCTGCGTCGTGAATCCCCCTTTGAGGAATTCAAGCAGAAACGCCAGCCCGATTGCTGAAACCAAGGAAAGTGCGGCAACGGTGCCAAACAGCATGGGCTTGTTTGGAAAGAACGCCTTGATGGGTACACTGGCTGCCGAAATGATACGTGCGTCAGCCGGTGTCTGGCGTTCGTCGATTGACGTTGCTTCTTTCAGCCGGTTCAGCAGCGTCTCATATAGTTGTGTGTTGGTTTTCAATTCGACCTGTAAGGTGCGAACATTGGCTTCGGCCTCAGACCGTTCGGTGATTTCAGCGCGCAGATCGCGAACCTGCGCCGCCATGGCGACTTCCTGGTCACGGGCCATGCGCAACGATATCGATAGACCTTTCAGAATCTTTTGGGTTTCTGCCGCCAGCGGCCCGCTGATCTGATCAAGCTCGGCCTGGGCCGACTGGATTTCCGGGTGACCGGGCCGCAAGCGCTTTTTCAACTCGGCCAGTTTCGCCGCCGCCTGAATTTTCTGGGCACTCAGCTGCTGGAGTACCGGTGAATCCATCATCGCCGGGAAACTTTCAAGATCGCCGAATTTTTCAGGTGACACAGCACCAATCTGCCGCAGTCGACCTTCGGCTTCGACACGCTTTACTTTGGCCTGCATAAGCTGGGTGTTATAATCGCCAAGCTGTCGGTTCAGTGATTCAATGTCACCCATGGCCGACAGGCCCTGGCTGGCACGAAAGGCTTCAAGCCGTTTCTGGCCCTCGATCACTTTTTCGCGCAATTCGTTGGACTGGTCGGTAAGCCATGCGGTCTCCCCAATTTGCGCCCGTTTGCGCCGTTCAATCTGTTCGCGGATATAAACATCCGCCAGCTTGTTGGCGATCTGGGCCGACTGGGTGGGCGAGGGGCTTACAAATTTGATCGTGATTATGCGTGACCGGTCAGACGCTGTGACTGTCAGATGTTCGTAATAAGTTGACAGGACATTGCTGTCGATTTCACTAAGATCCGGTGCAGCACCCACGTCCGTCGGGACCTTGCTGCCTGAACTGGACCAAAAGATCACGTCGCCCAGACGCGACCCGGCCTCTGGAATATAAGACATAAAGCCCGAGGAATTATGCACCGATTTGTTAAACCATGGATCACGGTCCAGCTGTAATTCATCGATCACCCGGCGGGCCAACGCCAAAGACCGCAGGACCGATGCTTCGGTTTCGTTGGTGTAGAAATCCTGTTGCAGGGATGATGTCAGCGAAGCAAGCCCCGCAAGAGAGGTGGGCTTTGCCGGTTCCACGACCAATTCGGTGCCTGCCGCATATAGCGGCGTCAGCCGTTCAATTGCGAAAGCCCCAATACCGGTGCACAGGGTCGCAAAAATCAGGATAAGCGAAAGCCTGCGCCGGATGACCGCATCTACGTGCTGCAGATATTCCCGCGCGCTATCGTCCTCGACGCGCGTATAGCTCGTCTGAATGACAGCCGGCGCGTTCGGTATCAGGGCGGATGTCTGGTTCATAAAAGTCAGGTGTCGCAGGGTTAAAGCTTTAGTAACGACGCCAATATGAGGCCGAAATGGTTAACTCCCTCCTAATTGCTGCCTAAAACCCGACCAGGAACACAACCCGAAGAATTTATCTAAACAATTGTTTATAAATGATTTTTGTGTGACATGGCATCAGCGGCCGTCTCGATCCTGACCAGTAACTTTTTCAAAATTGAAATTTCGTTCTGTGGCAGGCTGGCCAGCAGCTCGCTTTCGTATCTGACCGCCAGGGGTGCGATTTCACCATAAAGCGTCATACCGGCGGGTGACAGGCGCAGACGACGGGCCCGGCCGTCGCTTTCATCTGTTGTGCGCCGAACCAGCCCACGCCTGACCAGCCCTGCCGCCGCGCGGCTGACGGCTACCTTGTCCATAACCGTGCGGCGCGCCAGATCCTGCTGGGTTGCTGATTTTTCTTCATACAGCACGGCGATCAGGCGCCATTCGGGAATGCTCAGTCCGAAACGGGTTTCATAGGCTGT
>CAISDR010000002.1 GCA_903884125.1 uncultured bacterium | reverse complement strand
TCCATGTTCAGGTGTCCGTTTTGCGTCATATGTCATCGATTGGGCGCGCCTGAGGCCAGAGGTCAAGGTTTATGCTTGTTAAATTAGTTTCATTTGATACTATATTAGCTGGTGATAAAATCAACTTCAAATGGATCACAGATGGCCGACCTTTTTGAAAACCCAATCGGAACTGACGGCTTTGAATTCGTTGAATTTACCGGGCCAGACCCACTGGCCATCCGGCGCGAATTCGAAGCCATGGGTTTTATTGCGGTTGGCCAACACCGGTCCAAAAATGTGATCCGCTTTAAGCAGGGCGATATCAATTTCCTGCTCAACATGGAATCGGTTGGCCAGCCAGCTGATTTCCGCGCCCACCATGGACCCAGCGCCAATGGCATGGCGTTCCGGGTTCGTGACGCGAAAGCAGCGTTTGAAAAGGCTATTGAACGCGGCGCCAGACCGGTTGATATGCCCATCGGCCCCATGGAACTGGACATTCCCTGCATCGAAGGTATCGGCGGGGCCTTTATCTATCTGGTTGATCGCTATGGCGCACAGTCGATCTATGACGTTGATTTCAGACCGATTCCCGGTGCCGATCAAATGCCAAGCGATGTCGGCCTTACCTACCTGGATCATCTGACCCATAATGTTGAACGCGGCAACATGGCCCGCTGGGCGGAATATTACGAACGGATCTTTAATTTTCGTGAAATCCGATATTTCGACATCGAAGGAAAAGTCAGCGGCCTCTTTTCAAAGGCCATGACCAGTCCATGTGGCAAAATCCGTATCCCGCTTAATGAAAGCAAGGGAGAAGCTGGAACTGTTGATCAGATTCAGGAATTCATCCAGCGTTATCGCGGTGAAGGCATTCAGCATATCGCCCTTGGCAGTGACAATCTTTATGAAACAGTGGACCGCCTGATTGAACGCGGGATCGCCCTGCAGGATACGCCGGATACCTATTTCGATCTGATCGACCAGCGCCTGCCGGGACATGGTGAACCGGTTGAGGCATTACGCAAACGCCGGATCCTGATTGATGGCGGCCCCACCGATAACCAGGGGATGCTGTTGCAGATATTTTCCAAAGATGCGGTAGGACCGATATTTTTCGAGTTCATCCAGCGCAAGGGAAACGAAGGATTTGGCGAGGGTAATTTCAGAGCGCTTTTTGAATCAATCGAACTGGACCAGATGCGACGCGGCATTCTGAAAGCGGCGGGCTGATCATGACCATGCTTAAGGGGATTCATCACGCGGCCTATCGATGCAAGGATGCACATGCGACGGTCAAGTTTTACCATGACCTGCTGGACATGGACTTTACCTGTGCCTTTGCCGAGGATCACGTGCCATCGACCGGTGCGTATGATCCCTATATGCATGTCTTTCTGGATGCAGGCGGCGGTAATATTCTGGCGTTTTTTGAATTGCCCGAGCAGCCGGAAATGGACCGCGATCCCAACACACCCGTCTGGGTTCAGCACATTGCATTCAAGGTTGAAGACATGACTGCATTGATTGCAGCAAAATCGCGCATTCAGGCACAAGGCGTTGACGTCATCGGACCGATAGATCACGGCATATTCCAGTCAATCTATTTCTTTGATCCCAACGGTCACAGGCTGGAACTGACCGCAGATACCGGTAGCGCTGCGGAATATGCCGAACTGCAAAGGGTAGCCCCTCTGATGCTGGAAGAATGGCAAAAAACAAAACGCGCACCCCAACATGCAGCATGGCTTCACGAAAAGGCCAGAGCCGCGCATGGCATCAAGCAGGATCGCTGAAATGAAACTTGCGTCACTTAAAGGTCCGCGCGATGGCCGGTTGGTGGTTGTGTCCGACGACCTTGCCTGGTGCACTGACGCCAGTGATATCGCGCCCAATCTGCAATCAGCGCTGGACCGTTGGTCAGAGGCAGAGCCGCGACTGCAGCAATTGGCCCAAAGCCTGGCCCATCAGGCAATACCCATGACCCGGTTCAGGGAACGCGAATGCGCCGCACCATTGCCACGGGCGTTTCAATGGCTGGATGGCTCGGCCTATGTCAATCATGTGGAACTGGTGCGCAAGGCGCGTGGTGCGGAAATACCCGCTTCGTTCTGGACTGACCCGTTAATGTATCAGGGCGGATCAGATACATTTCTGGCCCCGCGCGATCCCATTCCCCTTGATGATCCGGCCTGGGGATGTGACTGCGAAGCGGAAATTGCGGTCATCACCGACGACGTGCCCATGGGTCTAACACCAGAGGCTGCACACGATCACATTAAGCTGGTCATGCTGGTCAATGATATCAGCCTGCGTCATCTGATCCCGTCAGAACTGGCAAAGGGCTTTGGGTTTGTGCAGTCAAAACCATCATCGGCCTTTTCACCGGTTGCAGTGACACCACAATCCCTGGGTGGTGCATGGTATGGGGCAAAACTGCACCTGCCGCTGACCACAACAATCAATGATGCGCCGCTGGGCTATCCCGATGCAGGCCGGGAAATGACGTTTGATTTCGGCCAGTTGATCGCCCATGCGGCCAGAACCCGGCCACTGGGTGCTGGCACCATCATCGGATCGGGCACTGTTTCAAATCGGGCAGCAGATGGATCGCCTGGCAGACCCGTAAGCGAGGGTGGCGTGGGATATGCCTGCCTTGCCGAACTGCGAACGGTCGAAACTTTGCAGTATGGCGCGCCCCGAACACCGTTTCTGACGCATGGCGATCGTGTGACCATAGAAATACGCGATGACATCGGTCATTCCATATTTGGCCGTATCGATCAACAGGTGGTCCAACCATGAGAGAGCCAATGGGCAAACCGCTAAGGCTGGATGATTTTCTG
>CAISDR010000001.1 GCA_903884125.1 uncultured bacterium | reverse complement strand
CCACGCTGCGTCGTCGGCGTTCGGTTATGATTTACTATCCCGAACGCCATTACATGCGCGGCGCTGGCCCGGCCTGTCGGGCCAAGGGGCGCCTATTCAATATGGAAGGTCAGTCCCGCAGTTTTGGGTAGCCGCACCAGCAGGGCGTCGGCCATGGCTGCCGCCGGTGTCCAGCAGCCACCCGGTGTGCTTTTGCGATCCACGTCAAACGCCAGGGCAAGCGCTGCCTCAGCCAGAATTTTCGAGGTTGACCCATAGCCGGGGTCCATATCGCCCTTGACCGAAATACGCTGGGTCTTGCCCGCGTCGAGTTCAGCAATGAACAACAGGTCATAAGATCCAGCTTCACGTTCGGTGCGGCTGGGGCCTTCACCCGGCTGAGGGGGCTTGGCCCCCCCAAGGCTGAAACCACCGTTGCCGCCCCCACCGGCTTTGGGCGGACCAGCCAGCATCAGCATTTCATCATATTGGAAATCAGCGCCCCATGGGTGACCACTGAGGAAATTGGTGCGGTGAACGGCCTTGGTATTAATGCCCGCCATCATAAAGGGACCAACCCAGGAGCCCGCAAGCGTATCTTCATATGGCGTGTCGCCATCCGGCTGGGTGGGGCCTGAAAATCCCGGTGTCAGCGCGAATGGATTGGCCAGCAATTGTCCAACTGATGGATCACGCTGAGCCGCCATCATCGTGGCCATGCCGCTGGCAAATGTTCCGCCAGACAGGGTTCCCACCATGGACCTCACACGGCCACGCACCCGTGGGGCGTATTTGCCAAAACGCGTCTTTGTCTGCTGCTGCGCATACCAAACGCCCATATCAAAGGGAATGGAATCAAACCCGCAGGAAAACACCAGACGTGCACCGTTGGCTTTGGCGGTTGCCTCGTGGGTATTGATCATTTCTGCAATCCAGTTTGATTCACCCGCCAGATCCACATAGTCACAACCCACCCTGGCGCAGGCTGCGACCAGCACCGACCCATAAAGCTGATAGGGGCCAGCGGTCGTGATCATCACCCTGGTCCGTTTGGCTATGGCTTCCAGTGCGGGACCATCATGTGCATCGGCCACCAGCAGCGGTGTGGTCGGGGCAGCGCCAATCAGATCGCGCACCTCAGCCAGTTTTTCCTGGCTGCGTCCGGCCATCGCCCATCTGACGGCACCATTCTGACCATAGGTTTTCAAAAGAAATTCTGCGACCAGCCGCCCGGTAAACCCGGTTGAGCCATAAATGATCACATCAAATTCCGGCGATGAACTGGTCATGGTTTCAATATTCCTGAAATCGAAGCCTGAACATGTACTGTCAGAAAACTATGCAGCATCTGCAACCGGGTCTGACAAAAGACCGGCTGCCCTTAATGCCTGTTCCTGCTGGACTGAATTTTGATAGAGAAAATCAAAGGGCAGGCCCAGCCGCACTGATGCCTGACAGGGCGGCCCGTTGCGGTCCGGCTTTTTTTCAATAAAGCCCGCAACAGCGCGCAAGGCCATTCTATCAAAAAACGTCAAATCAAAAGCGGGGCCCAGCGCCAGCTTGTCACGCACTTTGTTTGGCAACAACGAAACAGATGCCCGCGCCAATGCACGATGCAAAAATCTGGGTGTGCCCGGTGCTGCCTTGCCCGACTGAATTATGGCCAGAAATTCTTCCACAATCGGATGCGGTTCAAACCGATCAAGCCGCTGATCCAGCATCGCCATAAAGTCAGCCGTCGAACGCGGTGTGTATTGCACGCCATAGAGGCGTGCAACTGTTGCGCCGTCGCGATAATATCGATCCTTGTCGGCATCAGAAACAGGCGCCACAAACCGGTCGTAGGCATTGAGAAAGCCATAGGCTGCGGTAGCTGAAACCCAATCCAGAAGGTCCGGGTCCATGGCACGGTATTCCACGCCGCCGGGTGTCAGGCCGTTGACCCGGCCATGCATATTGGTAACACCCTGTATTACCCGTCGGGCAGCGGATTGCGGGCCGTAAACACCAACCATGGCCGCAACGCCCGTGCGTTTGGATCGCCCGATCGGATCGGCCTTGTAGGTTGAATGATCCCATACGCCGGAACGAATCCGCGCATCGGCAAATTCCAGCAACACGGCCACAACACCGCCTATACCAAGTGCAATCGGGTTTTTGAATATTCGCCATTGGACTGAACTGGGGTGTTGAAGCGACATCTCGCCCACCGGCTGGCTGAAATCAATTTTCCAGCCCAGATATGAACTCATCTCGTCCATGATGCGCCCCCGCTTTGACCAGATTAGACGTTGGCCCGAAGCCAGTCCGCTGATGCCCCTGCCAGACTTTCCCAACCCGGTTCGCCATGGAGCCAGTGACTGCGGTTTTCAAAAATGCGGAAATCCGCCTGTCCCTTATAGCGCCGTGCAATCTGACGCATGGTCGGGGCCGGATTCACACGATCCTTGGCACCGGCAAGAACCAGAACCGGGCAGGAAACATCGGCGGCATGAACGCGACTGGCGCGCTTTAGATCCATCGCCCAGTACATGATTTCGAATGTGACCTGACCACTTTCGGGCACGAAACGGGAAAATACCCGCCTGCGGTGATCAGGCGTCAGTTTATCCAGCGTTGCTTCTGCTGCCAGCTGATAACTGGGCATTAATGGCATGGACCAGAACGGTCCTGCCATGACCAGGCCCATTGCCGAATAAATTTCATGCTCGGTGGATGGCAGCACACCCCATGGTGCTGATGGCGCCAGCAGAATTATTGCTGATGCCTTGCCACGCGCCGCCAGCATCTGCGCCAAAAGGCCCCCCATCGAATGTCCGATGAGAATGGGTGGTGTATCAAGGTCCAGACCATCAATATAGGTTTCCAGCCAATGGGCGTAATCAAGCAGGCCGGTGGTAGCAAGACGGGCATCTGGTGATGCGTGCGGTCCCTGATCGTGAAACGGCAGATCGGGTGCGAGGCAGGTATAGCCCAGCGCCTCGAAATAGGCCTGCCACTCTTCAAATACCCATCCGGCACAAAATGCGCCATGGATCATGACAATCGTATCAGTCAACCTAAACTCCTTTGCCCCTGATTGTTTGGGCCAGGGCCGCAAACTGGGCAACAATTTCGCGATACAGATCCCGCTTGAATGCAACAGCCTGTGCTTCGATCTGGTCAATCGGCATCCAGCGCCAGGCATTGAATTCCGGATGCGATGTTGCCAGATCAATCTCCGATTCGGGACCGGTCATTCTGGCCGCGAACCATTTCTGGCGCTGACCGCGATAACGGCCCTTCCAGGCTTTGCCCAATAGCTCTGGCGGCAGGTCATAGACCAGCCAGTCAGACGTCTCGGCCAGAATTTCAACCGAACGGATACCTGTCTCTTCTTCCAGTTCGCGCAGTGCAGCCTGAATGGGTGTCTCGCCGGGATCAATTCCACCCTGTGGCATCTGCCAGGTCTCAGCTGTCTGATCAATGCGTCGGCCGACAAAGACATGACCGTCGCTATTGAATACCACAATGCCTACACCGGACCTATAGGGCAGCGCGCTCAACTCGGCAGGCGTTTTTTTTCCGGTCATTGGCCGCCCACCGCCAAAGCCGTAACAGGTGCCAGTTGCACATTGCGTTGGTCCAGCGTGCGCGCCCATTTATCAATAGTATCATTTGTCACCTGATAGGCGTGACCGATGCCAATGGCTGACCCCTGAACACGGGCCAGTTCTTCCAGCTTTGCCAGCTTTGCCGCGATTGCCGCAGGCGAGGGATCATCGTCAATTGTCACACTGGAAATGCCATAGGGCAGGCCGATGCCATCAGCCAGGCGTGCAATCACAGAGCGCGGCAGCGTGCGTGTGTCCAGAATCATCAAGCCCCGCCCGCGCAAGGCTTCAAGCACCGGTCGGGCCGCACCCTCTTCCAGCATGAACTTGTCACCTAAAATCGCGGCCATGCCCACAAAGCCCGGCGCACGACTCATGATCCATTCCAGACGCCCGATATTTTCTGTCGCCGAAACGGTTGTCATCATCGTATAGGGGCCGGAATCATTGGTGGCCATGTCCGCAGGTTCCATCGCCAGATCAAAAAAGACTTCGTGACCGCGCGCACGTGCGGCCACCACCAGTGCAGGTAAATTCTGCGACAGCGGCGAATAACCCAGCGACACAGCACCCGGCAGGCGGGCTAAAGCGGCGTCCGTTGTCTTTTGCGACAAACCCAGCCCGCCAACGAAAATGGCGACCTTGGGTCGGCCGGGCGCACTTCTTTCAGGTCGCGCGTAAATTTTCCATGCCCGCTTTCCATCCGGTGCAATCACCGGCAACAACCCGTCTGCGCCCTGTTCGATCAACGAACGCACAGGCACTGCACGCAGCGCCATCATGCCAATCGGCGCATCGGGACTGGTGGGGATGATTTCAACCGGTGTCGCCTCGACTTCTTCGGGTGTCAGTGGCGGCGGTGGTGCAGGTTTTATGGGTGCCAGCACGGATGGTTCACCGGAATCACGTGCCGTCGGGTCCGACATCAGCCAACCGGCAACCGCCCCCAGACTGACGACCACAAAAGCGGCCATCGCAAATAATGCGATCATCGGGACATCGCGGGGCTTGGGCGGCGCTGAAGGTTTTAGCTTCACCGCTGCTTTGATGCCGGCGCCGAATTTTGCTGCGATCTTGTTCGTCACTACCGGCTCGGCACCACCTGCACCCGAACCATCGCCCGCTTCGCCTTCAGGGGTCAAAACCGCAAGCGCGTCATCGCCATCTGCGGTTTTCCGCGGTTCATCAGCTACCGGCTTTTTTCGGTTCAGCAGACCGCTGATCCGATCCTTCAGCTTGGCGATCATGGCTTCACCATGCCATCGCAATCCCATCCCCACGCCATTGGCTTAGTGGCAGATCCCGGACATTTTGCCCAACGCATGATGTGCGTCCACACTCGCCAGATGCCGATCACCCCTTGGTCTTGGCTGAAACCTTGATCGTGCCGCGCAAAAGATCCAGCGCATATTTCAGCTGCACATCTTCAGCGGCGGCATCTTTGGCCGCATCCTTCGTTGCCTTGGCATCTTTTGCCGTGGCCTTGTCATCTGCCTTGCTATCAGCCTTGTCCGCGTCTGCAACCGGTTCATCCTTTGCCTTGAGGGCTTTGCGTGGCGCAGCCGCTCCACGTTCGGCGCGATCACGGTTTGTCTGTTCTTCTTCGGATAGAAGGTGGTTTGGCAGATTACTTTCCGAGATGAACCGGGTTTCGCGATCCTGCTCCTCTTTTGAGGCAAATACCTCGATATCGGGTTCAATGCCCTTGGCCTGAATGGACCGGCCCGACGGGGTGAAATACCGCGCGGTGGTCAGTTTCATCGCGCCCTGATTGCCCAGTGGCACGATGGTCTGCACCGATCCCTTGCCAAACGACCGGGTGCCAACCAGTGTTGCCCGCTTGTGATCCTGCAAGGCCCCGGCGACGATTTCAGATGCCGAAGCTGCCCCGCCATTAATCAGCACCACCAGCGGCTTGCCTTCGACCAGATCATGGCCACGGGCATTATACCGCTGGGTGTCTTCGGGATTGCGGCCACGGGTTGAAACAATCTCGCCCCCAGTCAGGAAACTGTCGGATACTGCAATCGCCTGTTCAAGAAGCCCGCCGGGATTATTGCGCAGATCAAGGACATAGCCGGTTAGTTTGCCGGGGTTTTCCTTGTTCAGATTCTTGATTGCCTTTTTCAAGCCTTCTTCGGTCTGTTCGGTAAATTGGGTAATGCGGATGTAGCCGACATTTCCCTCGGCGCGGTAACGCACGCTTTCAACCTTGATCACCATCCGGGTCAGGTTGAAATCCATCGGCTCGTCCTTGCCCGGACGTGCAACCGTCAGCGTGACCTTGCTGTTGGCAGGGCCGCGCATTTTTTCAACGGCCTCATTCAGGGTCTGCCCCTGAACAGTCTGACGGTCGATCATGATAATCAGGTCATTGGCCTTGATCCCGGCTTTGGCCGCAGGCGTGTCATCCATGGGTGCCACGACGCGAACCGCACCCGAGGTATCCAGCTGCACCTCAAGTCCCAGACCACCATATTCACCCCGATTGGTGACCTGCATTTCCTGATAGGTCTTGGCAGGCAGATAGGACGAATGGGCATCCAGCGATGACAGCATGCCGTTGACCGCCGCCTCGATCAGTTTCTGATCTTCGACCTTGTCCACATACTGAGCGCGCACCCGTTCAAAGACATCACCAAACAGATCAAGCTGGCGATAGGTTTCGGAATTACCCGGCGGTTTCGAGGCGAAGGCCAAAAGTGACCCTGCGGCCATTGAGGCTATTACAATCGCTGTCAAAGCTAATTTGCGCATTATCCACTGACCTTCCCGTCACGGGCCGCTAGAAATGGTATGGGATCCACCGGTTTGCCATGCAGCCTGACCTCTAGGTAAAGCTGCGCCCGCGATCCGTCATCGCCCAACTCGCCAACCGGCTCTCCCGCTTTTACGTCCTGACCGAGGTCAGCGTAGAGTCGGGACAGTCCTGCAAGCAGAATATGATAGCCGCCCGGGGCTACTACGATCAAGAGTTGGCCATAACCCTTGAACGGGCCGGAAAATGCAACCCTGCCCTTGACCGGTGTGACCACTTGGGCACCCGCACCGGCCTGAACGGTCAGCCCGTCGGCCCGGCTGCCTGCGGCATCCGCCTGCCCAAAGGCGCGAATGATTCTGCCACGCGCAGGCAGACGGCCAGCCACCGCGGCCAGCGCCTCGGCTGACAGTTTGGGGGGCGGCGGGGCGTCCTCGGCATCCTCTTTGGCAGTGCGGGCCTTGCGATCGGCTTCAATCCGGGCAATCAGGCTTTCCACATCATGGGCTTCACGAGCAAATTTTTCGATGCGCTGGCGTTCGGCGGCCAGAGCGGCATCCAGAGTTTTGCGCTCGGCCGCCCGGCGGGCAAGCGCCGAATCAATGCCCCGCCGGGCCTGGGCCAGGTCGGCGCGGGCAGCTTCCAATGCGGTACGCCGGGCGATCAGCGCACTTTCCAGTTGATCCAGATCAGCGACCCGCTTTTTCAATTCTTCGGCGTCATGGGCCAGTTGGGGAACCAGCGCGGACAAAAGTGCTGCGGACCGCGCCCGGTCAATGGCATCCCCCGGCCGGGCCAAAAGAGCAGCAGGTGGCCGTCGCTCGATCTGTTCCAGCGCACCCAGACTTTGCATCAATTGATCAAGCCGCGAAGACAGCGTCGCGCGCTGTTCGCCACGCTGGATTTCAAGTCCCTGAATTTCAGGCCCCAGCGCATTTATTTCACTTTCGCGGGTTTGCGCGGAATCCGCCAGTTTTACCAGTTCAGCGGCCAGATCATTGGCCGCCTGGGCTGCAGCCTGTGCTTTTTCTTCGAGCGCTTTGGCGCGCGCCGAACCTTCTTCAATATTCGACCGTAACCGATCCAGGTCCGCCTGAGCTGGTTCAGGCGCACCATAGCTGGATTGCGCCGTCGTCAGGACAGCCATCAGAAAAACAGTGTTGCGCGCGACTTTCAGCACTCAGGTGCCTCAACGCTTGGGTCGCAAAAGGGACTTCCCGGTCATGGCTGCGGGTTTGACAAGACCCATCAGTTCAAGAACTGTTGGCGCCACATCGGCCAGTCTGCCATTGACCAGATCGTATGACCGCGGCAATGAACCCGCCAGAAATACCGGCACGTCAAAAGTTGTATGCGCCGTATGCGGTTCATGCGTTTCAGGATCCCGCATCATTTCAGCATTGCCATGATCGGCGGTGATCAGCGCTACACCGCTGCGCGATTCCAGCGCCGCCAGCACCCGACCCAGACTTTCATCCAGTGCCTCGACCGCTTTGATTGCTGCAGCAAGATCACCCGTGTGACCAACCATATCGCCATTGGCATAGTTGACCACGATCAGATCAAACCGATCCGCCATGATCGCTGACACCAGATGATCGGTGACCTCGCGCGCCGACATTTCAGGTTGCAGGTCATAGGTGGCAACTTTCGGGCTTTGCACCAATTGCCGCTCTTCGCCCTTGAACACTGCCTCGGCGCCGCCGTTCAGGAAATAGGTGACATGTGCAAATTTTTCCGTCTCGGCCAGACGCAATTGCAAGAGGCCCGCGCGACTGACAACCTCACCCAGCGTGTCGGCATAATCAATCGCATCAAACAGGGCGGGCAGCCAGGCGTTCAACGCGGATGAATATTCCACCATGCCAGCCTGCGCGGAAAACCGTATCCGGGGTGACACATCAAAGCCATTAAAATCCGGATCAACCAGCGCCGTCATGATCTGACGTGCACGATCAGCGCGGAAATTCGTCATCAGCAGGCCATCGCCATCGCGCATGCCGGCATACTCACCAATCGCCCTCGGCATGACGAATTCATCGCTCTGGCCTGCGGCATAGGCATCCGCCAATCCCTGACGCGCAGATTTGGCTTTGGCACCTGTGGGTCTGACCATGGCATTAAAGCCAAGGCTGACCCGGTCCCATCGCTGATCACGGTCCATGGCGAAATAGCGCCCGCCAATCGTGGCGACTGAAACCTGCGGCAGATCTGACAGTGCCTTTTCAACCTCGGCCAGATAACCATCCGCACTTGATGGTGGTGTGTCGCGTCCATCCAGAAAGGCGTGAATCAGAACCTGTAACCCAGCCTGCGCAGCCAGACGCGCCAGTGCCACCATGTGATCTTGATGCGAATGGACCCCGCCCGGTGACAGAAGCCCTAACAGATGCAACCGCCCGGACCCTGCCTTTACTTTGGCGATCAGTTCGACAAACCGCGGATTTGTGGCCAGCTCGCCTTTGGCAATTGCCAGATCAACGCGGGGCAGATCCTGGGTTGCGATCCGCCCGGCCCCGATATTCATGTGACCGACCTCGGAATTGCCCATCTGCCCGGGCGGCAGGCCCACTGCCTCGCCCGAGGTTGCCAGTAACGCATGAGGAAATCGGGCCGCAATCGCGTCCAGAACCGGGGTCCGCGCCAGCGTAATGGCATTGTCCGGCCCCGGTCCGGCGTGGCCAAAGCCATCCAGAATGCAAAGTACAACGGGTTTGGGAACGCTTGTCATGGAATGAACCTGTGAATGACGATGCAAAATAAGCTAGAATGGAACGGCAACGCCGATTCATCGAATTTGAGTGAACAAGTGATTGATAAACCGGTCGTTCGGGCATTCATAGACGATGACGCCAGCGCATGCGCTGAAATTTTTGATCTGGCTGGCCGACAGGCCTTTTTTTGGGTCCCCTGGCCAAGAATGGACCAGGCTGCCTTTACCCGCGTGACCTGTGATGAAATCGTGCGGGTCGCAGTACTGGGGGGCGCGGTCATGGGGTTTATCGGGATTTATGTGCCCGATAAATTCATTCACCATCTGTATGTACATCCCAAAGCCCAAAGGATTGGTCTGGGCAACGCCCTTTTGTCAGATGCTGAAGCATTTCTGGGGCCGGGCGCACATCTGAAATGCCAGATGCGCAATTTGCCCGCCCGGTCCTTTTATCGGGCCCGTGGATGGACAGAAGATATCGAAATGGTCGAGGCCGACGATATCGGCAACTGGACCCGTATTTCATATGCAGGGCCCGTAGTGGGATAAAAAACTATACGCGATGATAGGGGTGCCCGCTTAAGATCGTGATCGCGCGGTAGATCTGTTCTGCAATCAACCCGCGTACCAGCATATGCGGCCATGTCATGGCCCCCAGATTCAATACCAGATCGGCACGCTGGCGGATCAATGCATCAAGCCCATCGGCACCGCCAATCACAAAGGCCAGATCGCTCAGGCCCTGATCGCGTCTTTGCGCCAGATCCTTGGCAAAGGCCGGACTGGCCAAAGTCCGTCCACGTTCATCAAGGGCAATCAGTCCGGATCGTGGGGGTAATGCGTCAAGTATCAGGTCACATTCCACCCGCATCAACTCAGGCCCCGAAAGGCGCTTGCGCGGTTCAACCTCGATCAGGCTCAGCGGCCCAAGCGATACAGCCGGGCCTGCGGCTTTTATACGGCCCAGATAATCTTCAAACAGTGCACGTTCAGGGCCAGTGCGCGCACGACCAATGGCTATCAGATGCAGACGCATGATCTGACCCGGACGAGGATGGAAGAATTCAGATCGCCATCCGGGTTTCGGGCATGGCAACCGACCACATTTTTTCCAGATTATAGAAAACGCGTACTTCAGGTCGGAACACATGGACCACAATGTCACCCACATCAATCAGAACCCAGTCACCCTGACTCATGCCTTCGACCCGACAGGTGCCAAGACCCGCACTTTTAACGCGTTCGACCAGATGCTGGGCAATCGCCCCCACCTGACGCGACGAGCGGCCAGATGCAATCACCATATTATCAGCAATCGAGGTTTTACCACGAAGGTCGATAGCGACGATATCTTCGGCCTTGTCCTGATCAAGACTGTCCAGGACCAATTGAAGCGGGTCAACGCTGTCGGTTGACCGGAGCGCACGTGTGCTCAGGTTAAAATCCTCCGATTAGGTGGAAAAGATTTGGCCTTGAATTTGGGGCTGTCAGAGGCTGCACAGTTGAACAACAACTGTGGGGAAAGTGCGTCACCGCAGCGGACGATACTACGACCGGCTGATGTCAATGCGTTCCCAATCCAATGAATAACCCCCAATATCTGCCTATGGCGACCCCAATTCAGGTGAATCAAGGCTTGAACACACTAGCCTGTTTA
Source organism: uncultured bacterium (assembly GCA_903884125.1). Taxonomy (GTDB): domain Bacteria; phylum Pseudomonadota; class Alphaproteobacteria; order CAISDR01; family CAISDR01; genus CAISDR01. The sequence goes on along the minus strand of CAISDR010000001.1, from coordinate 1,285 downwards.
TGGGCTTTGTGCAACGCACAGGTGATTCGGGATGCATTCATTCCCCAGGATGATAGGCCCGTTCCAGATGCGCCTTTATATCTTCAGGGTAAAACAGCACATCACGGAATTTGCCGCTGGCATACATCGCCGCCTGATCCTGAAAATGGGGTGAATTCGGATTACCGCTTTGCCCGCCAGCCATGATGGCTTTGGCGCGCAATTTGGGGCCAAATTCGATGGCCGCGACAAAACTGTTACCTCGCATCCCATACAATTTCTTCGCTGGTGCTGGCGATTGGGTTTCAAGCGCTGCCAGTGAGCCAAAGTTGGCAGAGGCAAAGCCGACTGGCAGACTTGGTTTTGTGTCATCGAATTGCTGATGGATTTCCGGGCCAACCCGTTGAAAGCGGTTGATTTCACCCCAGGCAATAGACCAGGTGCCGAAATCCTCGACCATTTTCGCAACCGCACGGGCCAGCGCATCCATCCTCTCATCATTGTTGGAGTCGGTCAGGACAACATCAAAGGCAGGGCGGTCTTGCGCCTTGGCCTGAGCTTTTTTGCCATCAAGCAACATGCGCCCCCAAAAGACCGCCAATGAAGTTGGTTTAGACTCAAGCGAACTGCGCCGGTCCCATCCGCGCAGCAAGGCGATCTGTTCGACCAAGGCCATACGGCGCGGATCATCGACCCCAAGCCCGTCATAGGCGGCAAACAGTCCGGGCAATAACTGGTCAAAGCCGATCAAATGAGGGTCATAAGCCGCCGCAATCAGGCTATCCAAAGTGAAATCATGGTGGCCTTCAAGAACTTCCACAGCATGGAGTCCACGGGCGTTTTCACCGGTCGTCCACATATAGCGCGGGTAATCCGATTGCTTGGGGCTTTGTGCGCCGGCTGCGGAAAATGGCCAGTTATTGGTGTTTTGAATCCAGCCGTTTGACGGGTTCTTCAACAAGATGGTTTCACTGACCTTGTGCACGCCCAACCATTCGGTTGCCGGATCAGATCCGTCAACCGGCCGGGTAAAATCAAATTTTGGATTACGGCGCGGCACAAAATTGCCGTGGAAATAAGCGATGGTTCCATCTGCATCGGCATAGACCGTGTTGTTTGAAGTGTCGGTCAGATATTCCTGCGTCTTATAAAATCCATCATAGTTTTTCGTCTTGGTCCGGCTGAATGACTGGATCAGTGCCTTGGCCGGAGACTGCAAAATCCTGAAGGCCACCCATTTATCACCTTGAGTGCGAATGATCGGACCATGATGGGTGAAATAGGCGGTAAACTTGCGGTAATTCAT